>JAZNTY010000115.1:0-3422 GCA_045592005.1 Alistipes sp.
TATTGTCATTGGAGGTTTTGCAACAACGATATATTGTATTGATTGGAACAATAGAGGTTATCAGCGTTTTAAGAAGGCTTATCGCCTGCGTTACGACTTTGATGAGCATCCGGAGCTCTATCCAAATGGTTCTCAAGATGAATTTGGCGGACGATATGCCTCATCATTCCTCAAAAACCTGAGAAATAGCTACCGCCGTAATCGCGACCTCTGTATCATATTAACAGCCGGCATCTACATTCTACAAATTGTTGATGCTCATGTTGATGCTCATCTGCGTGACTACGACATATCAGATGATTTAAGCGTCGATATATCTCCAATGATAGACTACGCCTACCATCCAGGCTTAGGCACCACCGCCGCTATGGGTATGAACCTGACATTCAAATTCTAAAGACAAGTAGATCCCTAAAATGAGATTATCTATATCCTCCATATTGCTTGCATTTATCTGCATTGGCAGTGTAGATGCAGCGCCTATAAAGTTAAATCTGTTCAAAAAGAGGAACAAACAGCAACAGAGCCACATGGTTATTCCGGTATATGACACCATTCGTGTTGTAATAACCGACACCATAAAAGTTGAACCTAAAGCAGCTCCACGCATTGACACTTTACAACTCAACCATACCCCTGAGCAGATAGACTCATTGCTCGATATCTGGCATACAATGAGTATTATGCAGAGCAACAAGAGCTACTTTGGACCATACTCAGAACCTTTAGATGGCGAGAGTAATATGGCTACCGACTCGCTCTATAAATCCAGGCTTAAGGATATTGTTTCCCCATTACATCTGCCCTACAACTATATTGTACGCCGACATATAGATAACTACCTTACAGGTCGCTGGAGCCCACTAAGCAATGTACTTGCGCTATCGGAGTACTACTTCCCGATATTTGACCAGGAGTTTATCAAAGCAGGCATACCTACAGAGTTAAAGGCTCTTGCTATAATAGAGTCCAACCTCTCTCCAACAGCTGTTTCAAGGGCTGGTGCTGCTGGTCTTTGGCAGTTTATGCCTGAGACGGGCAAAAACCTCGGCTTGGAGATTAACTCACTTGTTGATGAGCGTAGCGATGTGCTACTATCAACACGCGCAGCATGCAGATATCTCAAAGATTTGTACCATATCTTTAACGATTGGACCCTCGCTCTGGCTGCCTACAACTGCGGTCCTGGATATGTTAGCCGTGCCATTGCTCGCGCCGGAGATGCTAAAACTTTTTGGGATATATATGACCACCTTCCGGCAGAAACACGAGGATATGTACCTAAGTTTATTGCCGCCCTATATGCATTTAACTACCACCATCTGCACAATATTAAGGCGAGCAAACTCCCAGAGTGTATCTCGTCCGATACTATTGCCATCAACCGCACTATGCACTTAGGGCAGGTAGCCTCAACCCTCAATATCCCTATAGAGACACTACGCCAGCTCAACCCGCAGTATAAAATAGATATTATTCCGGCGGCGCGCAAGAGCTACTCACTTCGTCTGCCTACACGATATATATCAGAGTTTATCGAACTGCAAGACTCAATATATTCTAAAGATACCACTTATCTAAAAGAGTATATCAACCCTGCAAACCTTGAAAAGAAGCGTGCCGAGGGCGTTGGCTACACCTACACCGTCCGTCGTGGGGATAATCTCGGCATTATAGCCAAGCGCAACCGCTGTACCGTTAAGGAGATTATGCGCTGGAATAGACTCAAGTCGACAGTTATTCGTCCTGGACAGAAGTTAAGAATTAATAAACCTAAACCGCGTGCATAATGTTTAGAGATGGAGTAATCGTTGCCCCTGCAAGTGCAACAGGTGGAGCTATTGCCGTAATTAGAGTCAGCGGAGAGGGTGCCATAGAGTGCTGTGACAAGATTTTTCAAGGGCGTAAACCGCTTACAGATGCTGCCACACACACTATACACTATGGAGATATCATCGACCAGGGAGAGATTGTTGACGATGTGATAGCGGCTATATTTCGCGCACCCCACTCCTATACAGGCGAAGATAGCGTTGAAATCTCGGTACACGGTTCCCGATATATCGTCAACCGCGTTATTGAACTGCTATATAAACATGGAGCCCGATTGGCAGAGCCTGGCGAATTCTCGGCAAGAGCTTTTGCGGCTGGTCGTATAGACCTTTCACAAGCCGAGGCTGTAGCAGATATTATAGCCGCAGACTCTCAAGTAGCACTCTCTATAGCATCAAACCAAATGCGTGGCGGCTATTCTGCCTCCTTAAACAGTTTGCGCGATAGTCTTATTAAACTCGCAGCTCTACTGGAGTTAGAGTTGGACTTTAGCGAGGAGGATGTTGTTTTTGCCGACCGTTCACAGCTATCAACGATGCTTAACCAAACCTCAACCGTAGTAAAACAGTTAGTAGACTCCTTTAGCATCGGCAATGCCATTCGTAACGGCGTAGAGGTAGCTATTATCGGTGCACCAAATGTCGGTAAAAGCACTCTACTAAACCGTCTTGTGGGCGAAGAACGAGCTATGGTCTCAAATATTGCCGGCACAACAAGAGATACTATCGAGGAGAGCATCATTATCGATGGTATACGCTTCCGTTTTATCGATACCGCAGGTATTCGCACCACAGATGACCAATTAGAGCAGATGGGCATCGACCGCACTCTTAAGGCTGTAAAACGGGCGCATATCGTTATCTCTATGACAGAGCCAGGCGTAGATTTTGAGAATGTTGAACTCGACAATAAGCAGCACCTTATTCGTGTCGTTAACAAAGCCGACACCTCAACCAACAGAGATATCGACGGGGCAATATATATATCTGCCCGTAAAAATATAGGTATTGAACAACTACTTGAGGCTCTAAGCCATACTATCGACACCTCGGCACTCTATCGTGGCGAAACCATAGTCTCCAATATCCGCCATTTCCAGGCACTTAGTAACGCCCTTAAAGCGCTCACATCCGCCTCCACTGCCCTATCTACCGGTATCTCATCCGAACTGCTCGCCGAAGATATCCGCTTAGCTATTAACCACATAGGCGAAGTAACCGGTCAAATTACCTCTCAAAATATATTGGAGTCAATCTTCTCCGAGTTCTGCATCGGAAAATAAGTAGTTGATTATCAAATAGTTAAATCAATCATAAATGATTAATATAGCACTCTTTACGGGTGCTATTTTTGTTTGTGCAAGCATCGTTGTTAATCGTTGCTAAGCCTTTTTACGCCTGTTTTTGTACCTCCTGTGTACCTCGCAAACCGAAGTACGAAATTTCATTGGTCAGATGACGGAGAAGTTGGTACGCATTGGTACGCTGTGGTACGCGATGAAACAGATTTGGCGAACTAAAAAGAGAATTAAAATGGCTAGTAACATTGACATTCAGAAGAAATGCGAGTGGTGCGGCGTTATTTTTACC
>JAZNTY010000116.1:0-2482 GCA_045592005.1 Alistipes sp.
GGATTTGTGCCGGAGGTATAAAGCTGAGTATAAAGGCGAGCAGGGAGCCACAAAAGCCTAATCCGGCAATAAGCCACATAGTCATATTGCCACCCAGTCGGAACGGACGCGGAGTATCTTTGAGGCGATAACGCAACACGATGGCAGAGGCGAAGAGCAACATATACATTATCAGATAGAGCGAAGCGGTCATCTGTGATAGAATTTGGTAGAAAGACTGTACGCTCGGCATAATGACAAATAGAAGGCTGAGCAGTGTTACAATACCACCCTGAATAAGCAAAATATTGCGCTGTACGCCATTACTGTTGCTCTTCTGAAAGAATGGAGGCAGATAGCCAGCCTTGCCTACGGTAAAGATACCCTTTGAAGGACCCGCAACCCAAGTAAGTACGCCTGCTAACACGCCGAACATCAGTGCTATAGCTATAATAGGTGCGGCAAAATTGATGTGCAGATAGTTAAAATAGCGGTCAAAACCTATAAGGAGCGACTGCGTGAGTGACACATCCTTTGCCGGAATTATAAAACCTAACGAGAAGGTGCCCAAGATAAATATGGCTACTGTTATTAGCGAACCGATAATTATCGCCTTAGGATAGTTGCGCTTAGGGTTGTCTACCTCCATAACCTGCACACCCATCATCTCCATACCGGCATAGAATAGGAAGATGCTGCTGGCAAGAACCAAATTGTCAAATTTGCTCAGGTCTGGGAAAAAACCGGCGCTCATATCCATATTGTTATGTCCGCCTGTGGCGAGATAGACGATACCCAATATTATCAATAGTGCGGCAGGTATAATGGTGCCAATAATACCGCCCCACTTGCTGATTTTACCAACCCAATTTAGACCCTTGAGAGATATAAATGTGGCTGTCCAATATATCGCTAAAACAACAACTAATGTAAAGAGCTTATTGGACGCTAACGCCATATCGCTCTGCTGATTTAGTCCGATAAAAGCTATTGATACAGCACCAAATGTTAGTACGGTGGGGTACCATATGGTCGATTGTATCCACTGTAGCCATATTGCCAAAAAACCTGTTTTTGCGCCAAAAGCCTCGCCTACCCAGCGGAAAACACCGCCCTGTTTGTCGGAGAACATTGCTGCCAATTCGGCTGCAACTAATGCTGTAGGTATCAAAAATACCACTGCTGCAAAGAGGTAATAGAACGCTGAACTGAGTCCATATACAGACTCGGCAGCCAACCCTCTGAGAGAGACCACAGCGGTAACATTCATTATCGCCAGCGTGGTTACAGAGAGTTTGAAAGATGTAGATTTTGCCTTCATAGTATGATGATTTTTTGTTCAGCAGCCTGGGTGCAAATATTGTTCCAAATGGGCGTTGTTGTGGTCGAAGACTTAATTTGGGCAGTCGGAGCGGCTGATATTTTGTATTTTGGAAAAAAATGATTATCTTTACGCAATTATAGATTAAACCACAGACTATGGACGAAAAAGTATTGATTGAAATAATAGCTAAGGCTATTCAGGATAAGAAGGGTAAAGGCGTTATCTCTCTCGACCTTACGGGTATGGATGGTGCTATATGTTCGCACTTTGTGGTCTGCAACGCAGACTCTACTACTCAGGTGTCGGCTATTGCTGATGCTGTAGAGGAGGCAGTGTGGCTTAAGACCTCTCAATCCCCGTGGCGTGTTGAGGGTAAGCAGACCTCACTATGGGTAGCTATGGACTACATTGATGTTGTTGTTCATATCTTCCAAACAGACCTACGCGATTACTATAAGCTTGAGGAGTTGTGGGCAGATGCTCCAATGGTTGAGTATCACGATGAGGAGGAGTAGCCATTTTATAGGTTAAATGTGCCTTAATGGATATTATATACCTACTGTTTGGCACAATTTAAGTAGCGTTTTTTTGCGTTGTCTACTAAATGTTGTAATTTATCGCTGGGCGAGAAACTTTGGAACCTTAAAAAGTTTTAATCTATTCTCAAACGGTATCTAAATGTGTGATTATGTCATCTAAAAAGAGGAACAATAAACAGAAGATGGTTCCACTGCGACCAAATATGATGTGGCTGTGGACTATGATATTTTTTGCGATTTTGGGCTTTGCTTTCTTTGGCGAGCCGAATAGAGAACCCAAGAAGAGTGATTGGAGCGAGGTTGAGAAGCTTGTAGAGGCTTCCGAAACCATGACCGTTGCCGCTAAGGTAGACAAAATGGCAGCCGAAAGCGGTTGCTATACCGATATAAACGATTTCAGCGGTGAAGCAGATGTTATTATCGACTTTTCCAACCATCTCGGTACAAAGGATCTGCTCGACTATGCTGTAAAGAATAATATTCCGACAGTTGTTGCAACAACAGGCCACACAGATGAAGAGCTTGCAATAATTGAAGAGGCAGGAAAGAAAATTGCCGTTTTCCACTCTGCCAATATGTCTCTCGGTGTTGCTCTTCTTTGTGAGCTTGCAGTCAAGGCTGCCGCAACAATGCCCGATGC
>JAZNTY010000117.1:0-3600 GCA_045592005.1 Alistipes sp.
ATAAAGCCACTGATGTAATACAGAGTGCCAAACTCATTCCAATTTACTTCGCCATAAACCTCTGCTCTGCCAAAGAGAGCTAAAGCTGCTTGATGCAAAAACGGAACCAATGTTGTAAATAACCATGCTGCGATAAAAATCTGCTCACCGCGCTTAGATATGCGCTCAACCCACGGAGAGAAGATAGGCATAGCTATATATATACCAATAATCATATATACAAACCACAGATGACCGGAGTGCATATTAAAGTTTAGCGTCAGGTTGGCAAGATTTTGCAAAGAATTTACCTCTCCACCTCCACACATCGGCACAAGAGCATATAGAAGGCTCCAGATGACAAACGGTATCACTACCCTTACAAATCTACGACGAAAGAAACTTCCAACTTCGCCTTGTAAAGGGAAGAGCAGGTAACTCGATGTCATTACAAATAGAGGTACCGCACATCTTAATGCCGAGTCAAAAAGCGTTACCCAAAAAGCATCGTAACTATTGGCAATATATGTTCCATCGCCACCTAAATAGTAGGGTTCGCAGGCGTGAACCATGATAACCATAAAACAGGCTACCACACGCAGATAGTCTAAAAAAATCACTCTCTGATTTTCCATTATTAATAATCTATATGGTTAAGCGCCACAAAGGTAGAAAATAAACCCGAAAAAGGTAGCAGTTTGAAAAACTTTTACGACTTTACTAGTTTAATCTTTATAAACAATAGAGCCTATCCAAATATATGGACAGGCTCTATTTTACGACGATATGATATTATTTTTTCTCGCCCTCAATTAGTGAAATAGAACGCAGGATAAAGTCTGATAGATTTTTACCCTTTAACATACCATTAGAGAGTAGTGCAAGGTCAATAATTTGGCGAACCAATGCATTTTCGGCTCCAATTTCGCGCAGACGAGTATTACGCTCATCAGTAAGGCGAGTAACTTTCTCAGAGAGTTCTACGCTCATAGCCTTCTCCTCGGCAGTCAGTTCATCCTCTTTTTTATCTTTTGTCAGCTCCTCAAAGCGCTTCTCCTCAGCTACAGCGGCATCAATTTTCTTGGTAATACTCTTTAATTTATCGCCATACGCTTTCTCTACACTCTCAAAAATATTGAGCACTATAGGATGATTGCCATTGACAGCGATTGTAAAGTTATCAGGCATTTGACCATAGAATTGACTCATACCGCCACCGCTCATAGCAGCCATCTCCTTCATACGACGCATATACTCGTTTTGTGTAATAACAATTGGTGCATCGTTCTGCTCCATAGCCTCAAAAGTAATATTGTAATGAACCTTCTCGTCATCAGGTAGCTGACTCTCGAATACAGGACGAAGTAACTGTTGTTGCGACTCGGAGAGTGATATTTTCAGCTCTTCCTTCTTTTGGATAAGTTTTTCGATAATATCACTATCGACTCTCACAAAGCGTACACCTTCGTTTTTCGACTCATACCAATTTATATAGTGGCTATCAAGCTGACCATTCATCTCCAAAACATCATAGCCTTTAGCTTTAGCGCCCTCAATAAATGAGTGTTTGCCCTCAATATCGTCAGTATAGAGCAAAATAAGGGTGTCGTTTTTATCTGTCTGGTTGTCCTTGACTAACTCGCGGTACTGCTGCGATGTAAAGTACTTGCCATCAATATTCTTCCAGAGCATAAAGGCATCGGACTTCTCTGCAAATTTCTCATCAGTGAGTGTTCCATACTGTATAAAGACCTTCAAATCGTCCCACTTTTGCTCATACTCCTCGCGCATAGTGTTGAACAGCTCTGCAAGACGGTCTGCAACCTTGCGAGTAATGTAGCTCGAAATCTTCTTAACATTGGAGTCACTCTGAAGGTAAGAACGCGAAACATTAAGCGGAATATCTGGAGAATCAATAACACCATGTAGCAGTGTCAAATACTCAGGTACAATACCCTCGACCTGGTCGGTAACAAATACCTGATTACAGTAGAGCTGAATTTTATTCTTCTGTATTTCGAAGTTATTACGAATTTTAGGGAAGTAGAGAATACCGGTTAAGTTAAACGGATAGTCGATATTCAGATGAATATAGAACAACGGCTCCTCACTCATCGGATACATCTCCTGATAGAAATCTTTATACTGCTGCTCAGTAATATCTGATGGTTTAAGAGTCCACAACGGCTCTGTGTTGTTGATAATATTATCTTTATCGGTATCAACATATTTGCCATCTTTCCACTCTTTGACCTTGCCAAAGATAATAGGTATAGGTAGGAAGTGACAGTATTTCTTTAACAACTCGCCAACCTTGCTGCTATCAGCATACTCTGCACAATCTTCAGAAAGGTGCAACACAATGGTAGTACCTCTATCACGGCTTTGTTCTATCTCCTCCATCTCAAATTCAGGAGAGCCTGTGCAACTCCAATGGACAGCCTTAGTATTCTCTTTGAAAGACTGAGAGAATATCTCTACCTTATCCGACACCATAAAGGCTGAGTAGAAGCCCAAACCGAAATGTCCAATAATAGATTGATTTTGGTATTTCTCAAGAAACTCTCCCGCGCCGGAGAAGGCGATTTGATTGATATATTTATCTACCTCCTCGGCAGTCATACCAATACCACGGTCGGTAATGGTCAAAGTTTTATTCTGGCTATCTACATCAATATGCACGCTAAGATCGCCCAATTCACCATTAAACACGCCCGATGAGGCAAGTGTTTTAATTTTCTGGGTTGCATCCACGGCATTAGATACAAGCTCGCGCAGAAATATTTCATGGTCCGAATAAAGAAATTTTTTGATTACGGGGAAGATATTCTCGGTAGTTACCCCAATTTTACCATTTTTAATAGTTGTCATAATATTATAATTGTTATTGTTTGCAGTTTGCTAACAATATGTCAAACCGCGTGCCATTGATTAAAAGTGTGACAAAGTGGCAGATAATGACAGACACAGCTATAATATATCTACACTTATGCAGATATATTCTAAGATAGAAGAGGCGATATTGGCATATTTCTCAATAAAAAAGTAATAAGAAGTGTGAAATATCACAAATTCTAATTAATTTTGTGGAAAAACTAATACACTCGCAAAGTATGAAATCTATTTTTCGTCTATTTTTATTTGTCATACCTGTTATTTTATCATCTTGCTGTGGCAAAACACCGCAGATTATTACCACTGCCGAAGTTATAGCAGATGGAGAGTGGCAGTGTTTCCGCAAAGAGTTTAACCTGCTCTCCGGCAGTAATGTATCGTTGCGAATTGCTGCCGATACAAAGTATTGGTTATATGTAAATGGAGAGGTTGTGGTACGCGAAGGTGGACTAAAGCGAGGACCCAATCCTACGGATAGCTATATTGATGTTTTTGAGCAGGTGCCAAATCTAAAATGTGGTCGAAATACAGTTGCAGTATTGGTTCAATACTATGGTCGTAACTCATTTAGCCACAAGCCGTCAGCTACGCCAGGACTATATTTTGATATGAAATGTTGTTTGGGTCGTGTAGTTAGTGATGGCAGCTGGAAAGCTGTTAGATATGATGCATTTTGGGCTCCGGAGGACGAGAACCCTAAGGGTCCGAAATTCTATCGTCTTGCCG
>JAZNTY010000118.1:0-12053 GCA_045592005.1 Alistipes sp.
AAATATTTCATATATAGGTATTTATGTGCTATTTTTGCAACTCATTTATTCAAGTATGAAAAGAAAACTTATTTGCTCTCTACTAACTCTCTGCTGCTTGGCTTGCGCTAAGGAGAATAACTCTCTTCCTACCCAGGAGCAGGGTAAGATAGAGGTCAGCTTTGGACAGAGGGCGACTATCCAAAGTCGCACAACTATCGGCGAGGATGGCTACTCGGCATATTGGTCCACAGATGACAGAATTGCACTCTGGGCAGCTGATAGCCATGGTAATTTTGAGTTGGAGGCGGCAGGCTTTAAGATGCATCGCTTCTCGACTACATTCACTTCAGCCTACTTTACAGCGACAATAGACCCGCTGACAGAGTCGAGCTACACCTATTATGCCACCAGCCCACTACCAAAGTCTGTGTCAGGCAATCTGGCAACATTCACACTGCCGGCTCAGCAGGATGGTAGCTCCGAGATGGGCGTATGCGATATTATGGTTGCTCGTCCAACCGTAGCCGAGGCGCTCAATGCTCAGACTACCGTAGACCTCAACCTCGGCTTTACCCACAAGATGCACGCTATGCGTATTGTGCTACAGGATGACCAAATTATGCAGACCCCTGTAGACCGTATTGAGCTAAGCTTCCCAACAGCTGTTGTGGGCGATGTTACGGTAGATATTACCGACCCTACCGCCCCTGCAACACTCTCAAATGGCAGCAATCAAATCAGCGTAACTATCCCCGAAGGCTATCAGGCAGGCGACTATATTTGGGTTATGCTCTTCCCGACAAATATCAGTGGCGATATAACCTATCGTCTTTGTGCCGGCGAGTATGTATGTAAATATCACACCGTTGCACTCAATAAGCAGGTCGAGGCTCAGCATATTACACCTATGAGTGTCCCTGTGCCTGACCCATATCTGATAACAACTATCAACATCGATATTACTCAAAACAACTTGGGCGAGGATTACAACACTATGACCATCCTCGATACTCAGGGCAATACCATACAGACCTTTAGTGCCAACGAGCAGAGTCTGCACAGCGTAGTTATTGATGGCATAGTCGACTCCTCTACCCTCTCCGGTAGCCAATATATATTGCGATTTGAGAGCAATAACGCTATCGTGGAGCAGAAACTGACCCTGCCAACTATCAAACCGTACCACGAAAATACCGTACCAAGCCAGGTGCCATATCTGCTCTTTGAGGACTTCTCGGCAGCTAAAGCAGCTGAGAGCAATGACAGCTATGCCGGCACTACCGACAATGAGAGCGATAGCAAATATAGAGCAGGTATGTTGCTCAACGACTATATGTCCTCAACAGGTTGGAATGCTGCTCGTTTCCGCCTTGATGCCGGCAACGCCATTCGTATAAATTGCCGTTATCAGTCCGGAGGATGGGTTGTAGCTCGTTATTGTGGTCGTTTAGACACTCCGGCACTCAAAGCTATCAAAAGCGGCTCTACGGTAGATATCAAATTAGATTTTGATTTAGGTATCTATGTCCCTCCTGGATTGAATACAAACGACACGACAAGCAGTGCCACTTTCTACAAAATATCTAAGCACACAAACAGTGAGAGTTCAGCATTGAACGGTAGTACTATCAGCGATATATCAGATGTTGTTTACACCTCAGATACCTTTGTCTCTAACCGTGCTGAAGGTTTATTTATAGGTGATAACATTGCACAGAGTGTAACCATTAATAGTTGTAACTCTGCATCCCGTATAGCTTGGTGGTCCTGCACAAATCGAACCTCAAGTGTGATTGCTGCAAATGGCGCATACTATATTTATATAGACAACATTCGAGTATCTATAGCACAATAATAAACACAAACTATAAAAATATGAAAAAGAGTTTTCTTTGCGCGATGATTGCTTTCGCACTCTGCTCCTGCCAGAAGGATGTCAATGAGCCGGCAGACGCTGCTGAGGGCAAAATCGCCATTACCACCACCGTTTCGGGGGAGGTAGCAACACGAGCAGAGGGTATTACACTACCAACCCCTGCACCGGCAGATTTTAATCTGCAAATCACAGGCACAGACTTTAGCAAAACCTGGGAGAGCCTAAGCGACTATCGTACAGATGACGAGCGATATCTTGCCGGCTGGTATACCGTAGCTATTGCTTATGGCGATGCAAATGCCGAGGGTTATAATGTTCCTGCGTTTGCAGCCTCTAAGGATGTAGAGGTGCTTGACCGCAACCGCACAACAATAGTAGAGCTGACTGCTACACTTGCCAATGCCATAGTGACAATCAACACCACAGAGGCATTTGACAACTACTTCCCTACAAGCGAGTTTACAATCACTACAGCGACCAACACTTTTGAGTTTGACAAGCTATCTACAGACCACCTCTATGTGGCAGCACAAGAGGGTTTGAAGATTGATTGCTCTTGTATCCGTCAATCAAATGTTGCCGCTAATAAGTATGAGCAGTTGGCTACACAGACCATTCCTACCGTTGCTGCGGCTACTCGCTATGTTATCACTTATGATTTAACAAGCGCAGGCAGTGTAACCATCACTATAAAGCTCAACCAGACGATTATCGATGTTATCGAGGTTGAGAGAGAGCTAAATCCTAATGCATAAAAACAACAAGAGATATGAAACTTCTAAAAAGTACACTTTTGATGGCACTTGCAACCATTATGGCGGTAAGTTGCGAGAATGGTTTGCCTACTGACAACTATGACCAGAGCGCAAACAAGGGTTACCTCTCACTCTCAGCCCTGAGTGTAGAGCTTGTAACCGACCACAAGCCTGTTGACGGCGATGTAGCTAAAACCCGTAGCGCTGCAACTCGCGCAGTAGATATCAACGACTTCGACTGCTTTATCTACGACGAGAGCGGAAATAATGTTATCCGCACCTTCAAATATGGCGAGCGCCCTACTCAGAGCATTGAGTTAGACGGTGGCAAGTATATCTTCAAGATGATTTCGGGAGAGATTGCCGGTGCCGCTTTTGAGAGCCCTGTCTATGGTCTTTCAGAGCCATTTACTATCGTCCGCAAGCAGACCACAACACTCACAGACTTAGTCTGCACACTGCAAAACATTCAGGCTTCTGTATCCTACTCAGCCGATTTGCGCGCAGCCTTGAGTGACGACACAACAGCAACACTTACCGTAGGTAGCTCCTCACTCGTATACGCTATAGACGACAGCCGCTCAGGTTATTTCAAGGCTGAGAAGGCTCTCAACGATATCAATGTTTTGGTTAAGGGTATGTATACCCAGGAGGGCAAGGAGCCTGCTACATTCGATTTTACAACCGTCATCAAGGATGTAAAGGCTGGTCAGCATAGCGATATCCAGCTCTATATCGAGTACTCTGCCGAGGGTAACATCTCTATTCAGGTTACCATTGACGGTTGGGTTGTCGACCAAAGCGTAGTATTCGACCTTGCAAGCCTTATCTCGGAGGATGTTATGGTTGATGATGACGACAAGCCTACAGTAGTACTTGTTGGCGGCGATATCGACGCCCCTGTAGAGCTCTATGCAAGCGATTTCGATACTTCCGGCAACTGCACAAAGAATATCGTTGTCGACATTGCCACAAAGAGCCCTATCGCCTCTGCCCTTGTTGAGATATCTTCGACAAATGCAGCTATGGTTGCATCATTGGCTGATTACAACCTCACATCGTCATTCGACCTCTGTAACGCCGGCACAGCCTCAGCATCACTTAGGCTGATGGGTCTGCCTGTAAACAATCAGGTGCTGGGTCAAACAAGCGTATCTTACGACCTTACAGCACAGATGAAACTGCTCAAGGAGTATGCCGGAACTCACTCGTTTAAGCTTACCGTTGCTGACGAGCAGGGTGGTATGACAACAAAGACCCTGGTTATCAATATGGCAGGCGAGCAGACCGCTCCTTCGGTTGTTTGGGTTGGTGGCTATGACTTCAACACCCGCTACCCTATCACTGACGAGCTGACTGTAGATTTGGCAATATCTGTTCCTGCGGGTATTGAGGAGTTTGTTGTAACTATCAACTCTGAGGTTCTTACTCCATCGCAGTTGGCAGGTGTAGGTTTGTGCGACAACCTTGACCTCTGTGACTCTTCAAAGTCTTATGACTCTTCATTGGATGACCCTTCACAGACCGACACATCGCAGGTGCTGACAGCTCTGAAGAACTTCGGCTTTATGCCTGACTCAGGTAATGTGGATGCCGATGGCAACCCTATATACCTCGATAGCTGGAAAGGTCAGACCACTGCAAACCTCAGTATCACTAAGTTCTTGGGTCTGCTCAAGATTACCGGTGCCGGTACACACGACTTTATCTTCAACATCACAGACACCGAGGGCAATAAGTTGACCAGAACACTTATGCTTGTAACTTTAGAGTAGTAAGGAGGGTAAGTTATGAAGAGGATTTATTGCATTATATGCGCATCCGTTGCGCTTCTTCTCGGTGCGTGTACTTCGACAAACTCTTCTGTCGAAATGGGCGAGAATGAGGGTGTTTTGGCACTCAACATCGACTTTGTCACTACTCGTGCCGAGGTAAACCCCGATGATAGCTTCGAACTTAAGATTTACCGTTATGCTGCCGACAATAGCAAGGAGCTTGTGCGTAAGTACACCTCGCTGGCAGAGGTTCCTCAGTATATCTGGCTTATCAAAGACAACTACTGCGCCTCAGTAAAGGTGGGCGAGAAGGTGTTGGCTTCATTTACAGAGCTGTACTACAGCGGAAGTAAAGACTTTACTATCACTGCCGGTCAGATTGAGAGCGTAGAGGTTGACTGTAATATGGTCAACATTCCGGCTGCCGTGGCTTATGACACCACCGTTGCTGCTCACTTCACTAAGGAGTTTTACACCTATATCTCTGCCTCAAACAGCTTCGACTTGGAGGCTGCAAAGAGTGGCAAGGTGCCTACGCTGAAGTATACCGACTCGACTACAGGTTACTTTATACTGCCTGACGGCTGTTCTAACCTCAGTTGGTACTTCTACGGCACTGATGGCGTAGAGCCTATCACATTGCAGGGCGTTATAGAGAATGTTGAGCCGCAGAAGCAGTACACTCTCAAGCTCAAGTACTCTAAAGATGCTCCTGGCAGCTTGGTTATCGAGGCTAAGGTAGACACCTCCGTAGACCACCGTGATGACAAGGTGGCATTTAGTCCCGACCCTACTATCAAGGGCGTTGGTTTCGATGCTCAGGAGAGCTACAACTATACCGGCGGTGTGCGTACATATACCGTTGCGGCGCTTGACAGCATCTCTCAGCTCGCTATAACATACGACCAGACAACATACGACCTTATCAACTCCACATACGAGCAGATTGCCGTAACACAGGTATCGGCAAAGGAGTATAGCATCGCTCTCTCGGAGTCATTCTTTGCATCCCTCTATGGCGGTACGCAGACCTTTGCATTCCGCGTAAAAGATGCCAGCGGCGGTGTTGGATATCAGGAGTGTGTATACAATATCGAGGGTATTTTGCCTATCAACGCTTATGACCTATGGTTCACTACAGCCGACTTCTCGGCACTCTCGTTCAGAGACAATGTCACTATCGGCTATCGCCTATCTGGTGGCGAGTGGAAGCAACTTGCGGTATCTGCTGCCGGCGCTGAGAACACCTACAACGCTACAGCAACAGACTTCTCTGCCGGAAAGGTATACGAGTATGCCCTCTTTGCTGCCGGTGTGCAGGTTGGTCCGTCGCTCTCTGTAACAACCCCTGCCGGCGCTCAAATTCCTGAGTCAGGCTTTGAGGCGTGGTCTACAGCAAGCGCAGATAATGCTCGTTGCCCTGGTGCCGACCCTAACAACCTCACTTGGGATACAGGTAACCACGCAACAGCAAAACTCAACCTCGGACAGCTGACAAAAGAGTCTACAGATGTGCGTCCAGGCTCTACAGGCACTTACAGCGCATATATGAAGTCTATGAAGGCTTCGGTTATGGGTATCGGTAAGTTTGCCGCAGGTAACCTCTTTGTTGGTCGCTTTGTAAGAATTGACGGTATGGGAGGTATTGTTGAGTTCGGTAAGAACTTCAACTTCACAGCCCGCCCTAAGGCTCTGCGCTTCTGGATGAAGAACTACGAGGGCACTATCAACGAGGGTAGCCACACCTCAGGTACCGACTTGGCTAAGATTTACTGCTGCTTTACAGACCGTAAGTATACAGTAAACACCAACGATGAGGCAACACTCTTCTCGCCTGACTTTACAACAGAGGGTGTGCTTGCAAAAGCATATTGGCAGTCGACCGAGAGCAATAGCGAGTGGACCCTTATGGAGTTACCTATAGAGTATAAGGAGGGTGTGACAACAAAACCTACACAGCTGATTATAACATTCACTTGCTCAGGTTATGGCGACTACTTTACCGGCTCGACAAATAGCTATATGTATGTCGACGATGTAGGGTTTGTATACTAAACTTATAGCTCTCCCCAACTCAAGGGGAGGGCTTATAATCAATAACAGAAGATGTTTTTGAGTAAAAAAATAGTTCTATTTCTCGCTGTCTTGCTTGTCGGCGTTACCGCTATGGCGCAGAGTGCAGACTCTGTGGCTATAAGTCGCAGTCAGCAGCGCAAAAGCCGAGGTCTGTCCGATATGAAGACCCACATTGTTCCAAAGGGTCAGTGGGTATTTGGCGGCACCTTGACCTACACGACACATAACAATGCCGACTATACATTTCTGGTAGTCGAGGATATCGACTCCGAGGGTTACTCTGTCAAGGTTAGCCCGATGATTGGATACTCCCTTGCTCCAAACTCGATAATCGGCGTCAGGGGTATGTATAGCCGCTCACACCTGATGATGGACTCAGCCTCACTGCACTTAGGAGAGGGCGATGCGGCTCTAAACTTCGGCATAGACTACTATTATATGCTCAGACACTCCTACAATGCCGCAATTATCTGGCGACAATATATTCCGCTGGGGCGTAACAAGCGTATTGCCCTCTTCTCCGAGTTCCAATTCTCAATGGGTGGCTCGCAGTCTAAATTTGCGGAGGGCTCCCCTATTCGCGGAACATTCTCTAAAGGCTTTGATATCTCGTTGGGTGCAAATCCTGGTATCGTAGCCTTTATAACCAACAATATGGCGTTAGAGCTCAACATCGGTATGCTCGGCTTAGGTTACTCCCACAACCGTCAGGTTCACAACCAGATAACCACCGGCGAGAGCTCGTCAAGTACAATGAATTTCAAGGTCAACATCCTCTCCATAGGTTTGGGCGTTGCGTTTTACCTTTAATACTCGGCACAGATGAAGAAGTTATTTACCACACTGCTCCTGATTTGCGCCGTATCAACTGTTTGGGCGCAAGAGAGCCAAACAACAACAAAAAGTAAGCGCATACCGCGTATAGACCGCCAAATAAACAGCAACAAGTTCGTATTTAAGGGCGAGTCAATGATAGGTCTTACCGTATCATACGGCACCTTAGAGAGCGAAGATAGCGACTTGGGGCTGATTATCGACAACATAAACCTGCGCGGCTCAATGTTTACCATAAAGCCTCACTACGGATACTTCTATCGTGACAACCACGCAATAGGTGTGCGTTTGGGTTACTCATATGCCAACGGTAAGTTAGACAACGCAGGACTGAACTTGGGCGAGGCTAACGATATAGATATATCGCTAAGTAATATGGGTTATAACAACCGCGCATACTCTGTGGCTGTATATCATCGTTCTTATATGTCTATCGACAGAAAGGGACGCTTCGGACTCTTTGCAGAGTGGGAGCTCTCAGGGCAGTTTGGACACTCTGTCTTTGACTACCGAAGCGGACAGAGTACGAAGAGTAATGTATCGGACAACTACCGCCTGCGCCTTACCTTTGCGCCAGGTCTTGCGGTATATATATTCCCGAATGTATGTGCTTCGGTATCATTCGGACTCGGTGGCTTGCAGTACAAACATATAAGTCAATATGACGGACAAGGTAACTTTGTCGGCAAGCGCGACTTCTCAAAGCTCCGTTTTGGTCTAAACCTGTCGGAGATAAATATTGGTGTAAATGTCCACTTGTGGAACAAGAAAAAGGATAAGTAATGAGATACTTTATAACTCTTTTGGTGGCGCTCTGCTCGCTCAGTGCCTGTATTAACAACGATATCCCATATCCGGTTGTGGAGTTAGATATTGTCTCTATCGAGGTGGAGGGCGCTATTGGCGACCCTGTTATCGACAGAGCTAATCGCAAGGTAACGCTCTCTTTGGCTGAGAATGTGGATATCAGGAATGTCAAAATCGCAGCTATAGAGTATAGCCAGGGGGCTACCGCCTCTCGACAAATGGTGGGCTCATTTGATATGCGATATCCTCAATATGTAACCCTGACGCTCTATCAGGACTACGAGTGGGTAATCACTGCCGCTCAGAATATCGACCGCCAATTTAATGTTATCGGGCAAATTGGAGAGACAGAGTGGGATGTGGCTCGAAATATCGCTAAGGCATATCGCCGCTTAGACTTCGGCTTGGATACGGTAACTGTTACCAAACTGCGCTTCGGTCCAAAGCCGGAGTATGACTATCCCGACCCTGCAACAATACGCGACTTCAGCAACGCCGAGCATACGCAGACGGCTATTGTCGACTCTTACGGGCGTAGAGAGATTTGGCGACTTATCGTGGAGCCTAAGCAGGTGCAGATTGATATTACTCGCGCTGTAGCCGGTGCTAATGTTATCTGGCTCAAGGCTATAGGCATTGACGGAGCTCAGACAGGCTTCCGTTACCGCGAGGCTGGTAGTCAGGAGTGGTTGGAGGCTGAGCAGAGCTGGTATACCTCTCAAGGTGGTGTTATCGAGGCGGCTATACGACACCTTAAGCCACTATGCACCTATGAGATTATGGGCTACGCCATATCGGAGGGCAGTGAGCAGCAGTCAAACATCGTTACTGCAAACACCACAGATACCTTTGAGCTGCCAAATGCTCAGTTAGAGGAGTGGAGCTACTCAGAGAGCGTTTACTACCCATATCTGAGCCAGGAGGAGGCTTGGTGGGGCACAGGAAACCCTGCATCAAAGATTGCCGGCATAAACCTTACAACGCCTCATTCCGAAGGCTTAGCACCTGGCAAGAGTGGCAAGTGCGCACAACTTTGGTCGCAGAAGGCTAATGTTATGGGTATCGGCAAGTTCGCCGCAGGAAACCTCTTTGCCGGAGAGTTTGACCGTATCGTGGGTACTAACGGCTTGGTAGCCTTTGGGCGTCCTTATACCTTGCGTCCTACAGCTCTAAGAGGCTGGTTGAAGTACAATCAGGGTACTATCGACTGCTACGCAAAGAACTCGAACCCTAAAATTCCAGGTATCGGAGAGCCTGACAGAGGTAGTATATATATCGCTCTCGGCGATTGGGACTATCAAAAGTATGGCGGCAACCCGACTTCGCCTGTATTGATTGACACCAGAGATGAGTCAACATTCTTCAACTCCTCAAACGAGGGTATTATCGCCTACGGAGAGATTTTATATCACGAGTCGTGCGATTGGTATCAATTTGAGATACCGTTGGAGTATCGTGACTTCGACCGAACTCCTACACATATCATCATCGTGGCTTCGGGCTCAAGCTATGGCGACTACTTCGTCGGCAGCACGCAGTCCATTATGTGGATAGACGACTTAGAGTTGGTATATGACTATGAGTAGTCTTTGCCCGCAGTGCAAAAAAAGAGAGTCATTCCCAAAAGGATGACTCTTTTTAGTTAAAAGTCGGCGTAAATGAGCATTTGAGGGCAAGCGTAACGCAGAAATCACCTTGTTAGACAGCTTCTTTTTAGTTAAGTATCTAAACCTCTACAGATAACCCTCAGCAACCAACCACTCTCGCACTCGCTGCCAATCGACATAAGGGCGCACGGTATTGGGTGATGTTATCAGCGGAACGCCTAAGGCGGCATCGTCGATATAGAGGTCGGCATAGACCTTTGGAGAGGCGGTCCAGGAGCGTTGCTCTGGGTTGACATTGACGCCATAGAGTGGGATATCGTGCTGCTTGAACCAATTGACTGCCTCCTTTTCCAGCTTGCCACTACGCATTGTAAAGAGCACAAGGCGGTAGCCCGCATCGGCAAGTTCTCTCAGAACGGGTACTGCCCCTATATCGCTGCCAATATAGGGGTAGTCGTGAGTAACACAGGTGCCGTCAAAATCTATGGCTATAATAGGTTGCGGCATAACTATTTGGATAATTTGCGTTTATTGACCCACTTCCTAAAGCCTAAGTGACAGAGGAACTTCTCCCAAAGGCTATAGACAAACTCCTCCTCGTCGGTGCTATTGTAGGTATAGCCATAACCATAGCGGTGGTTACGCTCTGAGGCGCCATTGAGCACGATACACATATTGCGGAGCTTATTGTATCGATAGAGGTTGTCGATATCCGGCAACTGACGGCGGTCAAGCAGACCCTCACGAACAACATAGATACTCAAATCGGCGATACGGCTGGCGATAAGGGCATCGGCAATAACGAGTGCCGGTACGCTGTCGATGATGATATAGTCGTAGAGTTTGCGACACTCGGCAATAAGGGTATCGAGGCGTGGCGAGAGTAGCTGCTCAGCTGGGTTTGGCGGCTGCAAGCCGGCATAGATGCAGTCGAAGTTTTCGTGCAGCTCGCTCTTGGAGATAATATCCTGAACCTGCACTTTATGGTCGCTCATATACTTAGAGATACCATTCGGGTTATTGCGCTGACCTAAGTGTTTACTCAGGGTACGACGACGAAGGTCAAGGTCTATAAGCAGCACCTTATTGCCCGAAAAGGCGTAGGTCATAGCCAAATTGGTCGAAACGAAGGTCTTTCCGGCGTGCTCATTAGAGGAGGTTATCAAAAAGACCTTTTGGTCGCCGGAGGTATTCATAAAGCCCATATTGGTGCGCAGAATACGGAATGACTCGGAGATATTATCGCGTCCATTCTCTCGAACAGCAACGCCGCGAGCATTCTTCTTACCCGAAAATACCGGTATATCGCCCAGATAAGGGACCTTAGTAATCTTCTCTATATCCTGACGGCTACGAACTGTAGTATCGAGCAACTCTCGAAGATAGAGGATAGCAAACGGCACAGCGCAGCCCAAAACTATCATCACAAGAAGCACAAAGCTCTTGCGTGGAGCTATTGGACGAGTTGGTCCAAAGGCTGAGTCGATAATGCGGGCAGTATTCTCTGTGATTGCCAACGAGATAGCGTTCTCCTCGCGCTTATTGAGCAGGTAGAGGTACAACTCCTCCTTGATACGCTGCTGACGGGCGATAGTGAGGTACTCCTGCTCCTGCAACGGAACACTGCTGATACGGGCATCGGTTTTACCCTGCTCGCGGCGTAGGTTCTTCAACTGAATATCGAGAGTTGCGATATTTGAGTCCAACGAGGCGAGGATAGCGTTCTTCATCGCTACGCGGTTGCTATTGAGTTGCTGGATAACGGGGTTGTTGGCTGAGCTATTTTGCAACAGCTTCTCGCGGCGCAAAACAAGGTCGTTATAGGCTGCTATCTGGCTCGACAATGAGGCTGCTGTAGCTCCATTGCCAAAGCCCGTTGCCGGTATAAGGCTAAACTCCTTATCAGGGTCATTGAGGTAGTCCTTGATAAACTTCGACATCTCAAGCTGGCTCTCAACACTCAGTACATCGGACTGCAACTTTGTCGACACAGTAAGGTTTTTCTCGGTCTCTGCCTGGATATCGACCATAGAGTTACGGGTCTTAAAGGTCTTTATATCGCTATCTACCGCGCCGAGCTCCTTGCTGATGATAGCCAAACGGACATCTATAAAGTCGGCTGTAGCCTCGGCTACCTGCTGCTTATCGTTGACTGCATCCTCGTTATAGACATTGATAAGCGTATTGATAACATCCTCGGCGCGCTTGGCGACAACATCGTTGAGTGAGATATTGATTATCGACGACATCTTATTTGCCACAGAGGACTTCATTGCCGTACGATAACGGGTAGCAACATCCTCCTTGGTGCTCTTGGAGACGGTCAGAGTCTTGCCTACAT
>JAZNTY010000119.1:0-8648 GCA_045592005.1 Alistipes sp.
GCAGAGTAGAATAACTTTAAGCATACAACGGTGTATTTATTGTCACAAATATATCAAAAAAAGCGATAGATTTGCAAGATACTTGTATTTTAGCTATCATATTTATATTTTTGTGGTATGGAATCACTACGCGAATTATACAAAGTTGGCTGTGGACCTTCAAGTAGCCATACAATGGGTCCTAAGCGTGCAGCAGAGCAGTTTGCTCAGCGTACTATGGGTGCGGAAGCATACCGTGTAACACTCTATGGCTCGCTGGCGGCAACGGGCAAGGGGCACCTTACTCATAGCGCTATATTATCTGTTTTAGAGCCTCTGGCGCCTACAGAGATTATTTGGAAGGCAGATGTGGTGTTGGATTTTCATCCCAACGGAATGCTCTTTGAAGCGCTTAAGGGAGGGTTGGTATACGATAGCTGGACTATATTCAGTGTGGGCGGTGGCTCATTGGCGAATGAGGATACTATAGCCGCAGCTCCAAAGAGTATATATCCTTTAACAACTATACAACAGATTAAGCAGTGGTGCTACGATGAGGGTAAAACCTATTGGGAGTATGTTGAGGAGTGTGAGGGTCCTGAGATTTGGGACTTTTTGGACCATATATGGACCGTTATGTGTGACACTGTGCAGCGCGGCTTGAATAACGATGGTGTACTTCCTGGGGGTCTAAAGGTGGCGCGAAAAGCGAGTACCTACTATGTCAAAAGCAAGAGTTACACAGGCTCTTTGAGCTCGCGTGCTCGAATTTATGCCTATGCTTTGGCTGTGGCTGAAGAGAATGCTTCGGGCGGTACGGTAGTGACAGCGCCTACTTGTGGTTCTTGTGGTGTGTTGCCAGGAGTGCTATATCATATGACTACTTCGCGCGAGTTTTTGAAAATCAGGGTGTTGCGTGCATTGGCTACAGCCGGACTTTTTGGAAATGTGGTAAAAAACAACTCTTCTATTTCGGGAGCTGAAGTTGGTTGCCAGGGTGAAATTGGCGTGGCTTGTGCTATGGCTGCAGCTGCAGCTTGTCAGCTATTTGGCGGAACTCCTGCGCAAATTGAATATGCGGCGGAGATGGGTTTGGAACACCATTTGGGTCTTACTTGTGACCCTGTGTGTGGCTTGGTTCAAGTACCTTGCATTGAGCGAAATGCTGTGGCAGCTGCCCGCGCATTGGATGCAAATGCCTATGCTACACTATCGGATGGCTCACACTTAGTATCGTTTGATAAGGTGGTTGAGGTTATGAATGAGACGGGTCACAATCTGCCGAGCCTATATCGAGAGACCTCAGAGGGTGGTCTTGCAAAGAGAGTCCCTTTGAAGTAGACTTAATAGGAAATTACGCCCCTTAGAAGTACGCGACCTATTTTATTACTTTCGATAGTGCGTAAGCGAAACTGTCGGCATAGAAACTATCGCCCACTTGAGAAACGGATGTTATACCACGCGAGTCAATATAAAATAGTTCGTCAGCTTGTAGCAGTTCCTCTGTAGATATAGGAGCTATAGTTAAATACTGAGGGTAATGAGTTTGAATGGTAGCTTTAAGTTGCTTAAATTCGGGTGTTTGAATAGTAGGGGAGATGGTAATATTTCTCCCTTTTATTATTATAGGGCTGGCGTAGTCTACAGATGTGACGATACCCGAAGAGTCGGTAGTTACAGCAATTGAGCAATCGTGCTGTGAGGCAATTGTTTGTAGTAACTTGCTTACACTTAGTGCTGTAGATGTTGACAACTCTAACCCCTCGCCGGCAAAGTGGATAAGGAGAGCCTTTGGGCGTATGACTCTTAGGTCGAGCTTTTTGTATATCGAGGTCTCAATCACGCGTAGTGAGTACTCGCCTCGGCTGTCAACCCTTATTTCGATAATATGTGCTGCTCGGTCGGAGTAGTTGCCTCTCAGTAGTAGCCTTGCACAGTTATCTTCCACCTCCTTGTCTGTCAGACCTACTGAGACACCGAAGAGTTGTTTGGATAGAACATTTAGTTCTGCTATATGTTCTGCTATATGTGGTATAGTGTGCCCACTGCTGCGCATACGCTGCCATACAAACAGAGTCTCATCTGCCGTATCGTATTTTGTGATTTGGTTATTGCAGTAGAGCCACTGTTCCATTACTCCATAAATATCTTTAACAACAACTCTCGTAGTAATTGAGCTTCATTTTTGCCACCTGTGTCAATACCTTTGCTCTTGCCGTCATACTCGCGTAGCAGTCCTAATATGTTGAAAACCTTAGAGTTCTGCCAACCGGTAGAGTACTGCTTTATATCTCTTAGAGCGTAAATGGAGCTGCTTTTGAGGTGCCCCATAAGTTCTGGGTCGCTTGGAAAAGGTATTCTCTTTACGCGCTCCTGCCATCGTAGATAGTTGACGATAAATATCTCTCTAAAGGTGCTAAATAGTGATATTATAGTTAGCAATAGCGGATACTCCTTAGGGTTTCTGGAGAGGTGGTCGGCAATGGTTAACGCGCGGTTTACATCCTTGAATGCTACGGCACGACAGAGCTCAAAGTTGTTGAATTCTTTGGATATGCCTATATAGGTCTCAATGTCCGTTGGACTGATACGCTTCTGACCCTCAGGAATAGATACCAGAAGTTTGTTTAATTCATTACCTATGCGCGAAATGTCTGTGCCGAGGTGGTTTATTAATAGCTCTATGCATATGGGGTCAAACTCTAAGCCGTGTTGACGGACAAAACCGCCTAACCACTCCTTAATTTCGTAATCGCGAGGGCGTACAGACTCAAAGACAGTACCGTTGGCAAGACAACTCTTGTATAGTTGATGGCGCTTGTCGGGCATCTTCTCTTTGTGGCAGATGACAAGTATTGTGGAGCCTACAGGATTGGCTGTGTAGGAGGCAAGTTGCTCTAATTGAGGCATAGCTTGAGCCTCTTTGATGATGATTACCGTATATCCACCCAACATAGGCATCTGCCTACAATGACTTGCAACGGTGGCTCCGTCTGTATCTCTACCGTAGATTACAGTCTGGTTAAAAGCTCGCTCAGTGGGGTTGAGAACACTTTCGGCTAATAGGTCGCTAAGCGTGTCTATAAAGTATGACTCTTCGCCGGCAAGCAGATATATAGGGGCAAAACGGTGAGCTTTGATATCTCCGTATATCTTGCGAAAGTCGGCATCGCAGTCCTTGAATTTCTTTGTGCTCTTTGCCATTAGAGGGTATGCTTAGTAATTTTTAATATATTTTCAGTACGGGCTGTGACGGCAAAACGGTCATCTATTCGGCGACCTACTACCCAAACAATATCTTCACCCGACAGAAGTACAAATTGGCGGCTTTTTTCGGCAATAGAGACCTTGCGGTCGGTCAAAAAATCGCTCACTTTTTTTCTGCCAATCATTCCAAAAGGTATAAAAGTATCTCCCTCATGCCAGCGACGCAGGGAGAGCGGGAAGTTGAGTTTCTGCTCGTCAATATAGGCTATCTCTGCCGGAGCGTTGTAGTCTGAGACATTGTCAATGTCTGTATGCTCAAAATAGAGTACAGAGTTGCCGCAGTAACAACGCAACTGCTCTTTATTGATAAATATTTGACAATCGTCATCCTCAGCTATAGGGCAGATGACAACATCCCCACGGTCAATACATGCCATATACTCTTTGGAATAGAAGCGTTTGCCTGTATTGCCGGCTTTGAGGGCTTTGTATATCTCATCTACAGTGTCGCCCTTGAAGTTGTACTCAGAACTTAGTATCTCGTAGATAACAAACTCTAATGGGTATGAATTATCTATGCGGTTGGTCACTATACGATGTATCTCCCCATTGCGCTCCAATACCTCGACCTTGATTTTGGATATTGATG
This sequence comes from Alistipes sp., assembly GCA_045592005.1. Classification (GTDB taxonomy): domain Bacteria; phylum Bacteroidota; class Bacteroidia; order Bacteroidales; family Rikenellaceae; genus Alistipes. The sequence continues at coordinate 3,836 of JAZNTY010000119.1, forward strand.
CTTCGATAAATCGTTGAGCATCGGTCAGCCGATATATGTTACCACGCATTGTGGCAGTAAAGCGAGGGCTAATCTCCCTGATTATAGGAAGAAAGCCGAGCCTAATCTTGTTGCGCAGATACTTCTTGGAACGGTTTGATGAGTCCTCGCGGAATGGTATTTTGTGTGTCACAGCGTACTCATGTATCTCTTTACGCTCGGCAAATAGCAGCGGGCGGATAATATTTCCTCGCTGTTTTGTAATGCCTGTTAAGCCGCGTAGACCGGTGCCGCGTAGCAGATTGATAAAGAAGGTCTCTATGGAATCATCTGTGTGATGAGCAATAGCTACAGCTGTATAGCCAAACTCCTTGCTCAATTGTTCAAACCACTCATAGCGGAGTCTGCGCGCTACCATCTCCATGGACTCTCCGGAGCGCTCTATTTCGGCTAAAGTGTCAAAGCGTATTTGGTGATAGGGTAGTCCGTATTTCGCAGCCTGTGCCTCTACTACCGCTTGGTCTTCGTCGCTCTCAGCGCCACGGAGTGAGAAGTTGCAGTGTGCTACACCCACATTATAACCGCCCTCCACAAAGAGAGCCAACATAACCATGGAGTCTACACCTCCCGATACGGTCAGTAGTATTTTGTCATCGTGCGTGAAGAGTTGATGACGAGTGTTGTAAGCTTCAAAGTGCTCTAAGAGTAGTTTTTTCATACAATGTTTACCTCCGTATCTATCTCAATGCCAAACTGCTCCTTAACCCTCTGCTGTACCATCTGTGCAAAGGCAATAACTTCACTGCCGGTGGCTTCTCCGGTAGTGTTTATTAATACTAAAGCCTGACGGCTGTGTACGCCTACATTACCCTTGCTGTATCCCTTCAAACCACAACGGTCAATAAGCCAACCGGCAGCAAGTTTAACCTTGTTAGGCTCTGCGGTTGCATAACGAGGCATATCGGGATGCTGCTCAAAGAGCTTATCGGCTAAATTTGAGTCGACAATGGGGTTTTTGAAGAAACTGCCGGCATTTCCTGTTACTGCGGTGTCAGGTAACTTAGCGCGGCGTATAGAACATATAGCCTGGCGTATATTTTCTATTGTAGCACCACCCAACTCCTCCACTTTGGCTGTTACATCGCCATATCCGAGTTTTGGATTTGCAACCTTTGAGAGCATAAACTCAACGGCTGTAATAATCACACGCCCCTTAAGTGTATGCTTGAAAACACTCTCGCGATAGCCGAAGTTGCAATGTTCGGCAGCTAAAGTTATAAAGTTGCCCTGCTCAGGGTAGAACATCTCAACGCATACTATGCAATCCTTTGCCTCAACACCGTATGCTCCAATATTTTGTACCGGTGCAGCTCCTACCTTACCGGGTATGAGAGAGAGGTTTTCTAAGCCCCAAAGTTTTTTGGATACAGCCCATTCAACTAACTCATCCCACTCTAAACCGGCACCCACGCGGATATGACAGTGCTGTTGGTTTTCTTCTAAAATCTCAATCTGCTTGTTACAAGGCACTATAAGGACGGCATCAATATCCTTGGTAAAGATGATATTGTTTCCCCCGCCTAAAGCCATCCATTGACCGGTAATATGCTCCTTAAAAATCTCTGGCAACTCGGTGTTGTCATCAAACTCAATAATCTTGGTGGCATTTTGATGCACTTTGAAACTGTTGCGTGTAGAGATGTCTGTATTCTCGAAAATTCGTACCATAGTTACTTTTTTACGCTGTAAAGATAAAAATAAATGTTTAGAATGAAGTCAGTTCTCAGAAAAATGTTTAACTTTGGAGTGTTTAGCAGACACAAACCTAAAACTACAAAATATGTTTACCGAAAAAGATTTACAACAGATTGCTGCCCATGGGCTCACTTTAGAGGCTGTTGAGGGGCAGATTGAAAACTTCCGTCGTGGTTTTCCATCGCTAAAAGTTGTTAGCGCTGCATCTCCAGCAGATGGTATCACAGTTCTTTCTCCAGAGCAAGCTCAAACATATGCTACGCAGTTTGAGCAGCGTGGTAACTCTGTTACCGTTGCTAAGTTTGTTCCCGCTTCTGGTGCTGCTACCCGTATGTTTAAGGAGCTGTTTGAGTTTGTTAACGAGGATAAGCGCGGCAAGGGTATAGATACCCTGCTCCAAAATATTGAGAAGTTCGCATTCTATCCGGAGTTGAAAGCTGTTGTTGAGGATTTTACGGATGAGAAGGCTGTGGTTAGTGCAATCATTAAGCAAGGCTTGGGTTATGGCTCGCTACCAAAGGGTCTTGTAACCTTCCATAGCTATGAAAATGGTGCTCGTAAGGCTGTTGAGGAACATTTGGTTGAGGGCGCACTTTATGGTGCCGCTGAGGGTATTGTTCGCCTGCACTTTACCGTTTCTCCTGAGCACGAAGGTGCATTTAGAGCTCTGCTTGCCGAAAGAACTGCTAAGTATGAACAGCTATTTGGCGTGAAATACGACATTTCTTTCTCGGTACAGAAGTCATCAACAGATACTATTGCTGTCAACCCTGATAATACTCCATTCAGGACAGATGATGGTGCTCTGCTTTTCCGCCCTGCCGGTCACGGTGCTCTGCTTGAAAATCTTAATGAGATAGAGGCGGCTGTAATTTTTGTCAAGAATATAGACAATGTTACAACCGATGCCTTGAGAGCCGATACAGTCCTCTATAAAAAAGCACTTGCCGGTCTGCTTCTTGAGTTGCAATCTCAGATATTTGATTGGCTTAAGACTCTTAAAGAGGAGTGCGTAGATTTAGTTGCGTTGGCTGAGTTTGTGGAGCAGAAGTTGTGCGTTAAACTGCCTGGTAATTACGATGTTGCCCTGCTTGAGCGCATCCTCTCTCGTCCTATACGCGTATGTGGTATGGTGCGTAATGAGGGCGAACCTGGTGGTGGTCCTTTCTGGGTGGCAAATGGCGATGGAACACAGACCTTGCAGATTGCTGAATCAAGTCAGATTTCGGCTGAGGATATGCATTTGATGAAAGATGCAACACACTTCAACCCTGTTGATTTGGTCTGTGGAGTTTATAAGGCTGACGGCACAAAATATGACCTTCGCAACTATACAGATCCGGCTACAGGTTTTATCTCTTCTAAGTCCAGCGGCGGTCGTACACTGCGCGCTCAAGAGCTTCCTGGTTTGTGGAATGGAGCTATGGCGGATTGGAATACCATCTTTGTGGATGTCCCAATTACAACATTCTCGCCGGTTAAGGTTGTGCAGGATTTACTGCGACCACAACATCAATAAGAAAACGGGGAGGGTATCGCACCCTCCCCATCTATTTTGTATGTTGCCTATGTTAGCTTAAGAAGAAAACTATCGCTGCAAAGTGGCAGCATACGGCAATGTTTATCATCAGGTGCCACACTAAGTGGTGGTACTTAAATCCTTTCTTGGCATAGAACCATGCGCCAATGGTGTAAAATATTCCACCGGCAGCAATAAGAATCAGCAATGGAATAGAACTGTTACGAACAAATAGTGGGAAGAAAAATACCACCGTCCAACCCATAATCAGGTATATCGTCAAGCTCAGTGCCGGAATAGAACGGTTGGAGAGCGACTTATAGAATATTCCGAATATTACCATCGCCCACTGAATAGCTATAATCAATATCCCCTGCCAACCTCCGATAACTGTTAACGCTATTGGGGTGTATGAGCCCGCTATGGCAACATAGATGAATATGTGGTCCAAGATGTGAAAAATCTGCTTGTGACGCGAGTCAGGATGCATTGAGTGGTAGAGGGTCGAAGTTAAAAACATCAAAAAAATAGATATCACAAATACCGAGACGCCGACAGAGGTCTCAATAGGGTTTGTTGTTGTGTTGCAATAGCTCCACACTGCAGCAAATGGCAGTGCAAGAAGTGTCAAAAACGACATAACGCCATGAGATATGGCATTTGCGACCTCCTCGCCAAAAGTGGGAATGTATAACTTTTTTAACCTTTCCATAACTCTAAAAAATTCTTGATTTCGGCTGCAAAGATATGACTTTTTTGTCAATTTTTTCCATTGTCCGATGATTGTTATAGACGAAAATGTCCCTAATTCTGTCTGTAATAATCGTAATTTTGGCAGAATCTGACACTTGATGAGTGATGTTGAAAAATTAGTCTACTTCGGTGTTTTTGGGACAGAAAAAGTTAATAATGCAAGTAATTCAGAATTTAGTGCAAAATTCTTTACAAATGTGTTGGTCAAATGAAAAAAAAATTTTACTTTTGTATGAATTAAAGCAACCAATTTTTAATAAAACTTAATAATTAACCTATGAAAAGAGATTTACTTCTTGTTTCAAACGGTGTTCGCAAGTTGGCGATGACGGTCGTAACTCTGTCATTGTTAGTTTGTTGTGCGCTGTTTAGCCCTGCATCGGCGTATGCTCAGGGTAAAGGGAAAATGGTAACCGGTAAGGTTACCGACGCTCGAGGTCCAATGATCGGTGTTACTATCTCGATCAAAGGTCTTGCAACTCGTGCAGCCCTTACAGATTTGGATGGTAACTACTCGATTGATGTAGCGGGTGTTGCCAATCCGGTTCTCGAATTCACTTATGTCGGTTATGAGAGTCAGGAGGTTCCTGTTGGCGCTCGTACAAAGATCGACTTAGTGATGAAGGAGAGTACACAGAAGATCGACGAGGTTGTGGTAACCGCTCTGGGTATCACCCGCGCCGAGAAGTCACTCGGTTATGCCGTATCTAAGGTTTCGGGTGATGATATCGCGCAGACCGTGTCTGGTAACTGGCTCGATGGTATGAACGGTAAGGTTGCCGGTATGTCTTTCGAGTCTGCTGCTAC
>JAZNTY010000120.1:0-3421 GCA_045592005.1 Alistipes sp.
CTGCGCACAAAGGTTATAATGGGTCAACATAACGCCCTTTGGCTGAGAAGTAGTACCGGAGGTGTAGATGATAGCCGCCAAATCCTCCGGCTTAGGAATACGGGTAGAGCCATTGCCACCCTTAACATTCTGCGAAATGACGCCTAAGTTTTTTGTACGAACTACAAGGTGCAACTTATCGGCTGTATGCTTAGAGAGTTTGGAGAATAGACGGTCCGAGACAAAGAGAGCCTTAGACTCTGAGTGCTCTACAATACGGTCAATATCCTCCGATGTAAAATCAGGCATAATAGGCACAACCACATAGCCGGCAGAGGCGATGGCGAAGTAAGCTACGCCCCAATTTGGAACACTACTACTCAAAATCGCTACGCGGTCGCCCGGATGAATATCGGCGTCAACCAACATATCCTGAATTTCCTGAACACGCTTTCCAACCTCACTATAGGTTACATCAGTTCCTCGCCACAACGAAAAGGCTGTACGAGATGCGAACTCCTTCAAACTGTTTTGAAGCACTTCATACAAAGTAGTTACTTTCATTTTCTAAGTCTTTAATTTACACTTACTTAAAGTAGTTATCTTATTGATAATCAATAAAAAAGAGTTACTATCTCTCTCGCAAATTTAAGGTTTTTTTCTAAAAAAACACTATTTTTGGCAAAAATATTACACAAGTGCTAACATTATCTCACATAAAGAGCTCGGCGTCACAGGTGGGTTTTGACCTCTGCGGTGTTGCTCGGTGTCAAGAGTTTGATACCGACAAGGCTTTTCTTGACTATTGGTTAGAGTGCGGTTATAGCTCTACTCTAAGTTATATGGCTCGTAATCGTGAAAAGCGAGCCAACAGCGCCCTTTTGGTTGAGGGGGCTAAAACGGTTATTGTCTGCGGCGTAGCCTACAAGAATGAGTGGAGTATGGGGTATTCAGAATATTGCGACAAAAAGATAGCCTCCTATGCCCTAACCACCGACTACCACATAACCATAAAGCAGATGCTACACAAGATGTGCCAGCTGCTAAAAGCCGAGGAGCCGACCCTTAACGGTCGCTGTTTTACCGACTCTGCGCCGATATTTGAAAAACGGTATGCTGTAGAGGCGGGGTTAGGTTGGATAGGGCGTCAATCGTTGCTTATAACACCTCAATATGGCAGCTTTGTACTACTTGGTGTGGCGGTAATAGATTGTGAATGTGACCACTACGACAGCCCCTACCAGGGCATTGGATGTGGAGAGTGTCGCCGATGTATCGATGCGTGTCCAAATGGAGCCATAATTGAGCGCCACATAGACACCCGTCGCTGTATATCTTGCGCAACGATAGAGCGAAAGGAGGAGTCAGAGTCGAACACTCCGCTGCATGGATGGATATTTGGCTGTGATGAGTGTCAAAGTTGCTGTCCTTACAATGCAAAGGCACCAAATGTAAGCAACCCACTCTTTGCACCACTTTTTAACCCTACAACTATTGAGTGGGATAAAATAAGCGAAGCAGACTTTAGTGTCCACTTCGCTCAAACTCCACTTGCCCGCGCTAAGAAGCTACTACTTCGTACCTCTCGAAAATGATGCCGGCTGTACTATATGCGCCCACAGACTATTGAGCACGCCCATAAAGAAGGAGTCCCCAACAATGGTATAGACCCAACGGCGTGAGGTAAACCTCCTATATTTGTGCTTAAGCAGTTGCCACAGACCGACCTTCTCGCCATGCGCCTTTCCGACATCCGAGCTAAGGATATCTGCCAGCACACGATGATAGTGTTCATCATCACATAAGCAAAGGCTTGGAGCGAAATCGAAGCCTAAATGCTCCTTGCCTATACGACAGAGCACCGCCGAGAAGTTATCCAGCCCTATTTGAGCCACCTCGTCCACCTCTCCACCTGCATTCTGAACCACAAAACACCAATCTATAACATGGCGCAGAGATATTCCCTCCGACATAAAGTGACCTGCCGCGTGGTAGAGAACAAATAGTGCATCAAACTTCTTATTAGAGCCATAGAGCTCCTTACCCTCAAAAAACGCCTTACCTCCAGCAGCATAACCCACTAAGCGCGCATTTAACCACTTTGCCCGCCGCGAAAAGTATCGATAGACAAAGTAACGATGCCCCTCAATCATTACCCCATCCAATATCAGTTCAGAGTGTTTTGGGGAGGTATGTTTCAATACACCTCCGGCTGCCACAATAGCCCTATCTAACTCCTTACCTCGCCCATTATAGGCGTATATATCGATATCCCCACATTGGCGATGACTCGGCTCCGGATAGAGCCTACTTAGACTGAGTCCCTTGAAAATCACTGCCGGCAGAGCGTTGTCGGTGCATATCCGAGCAATCTCCTGCGCTACATTGCACTGATGGGCATATTTACCCTCAGCCGAATCGACAGTCGATAACCACCTCATCTTCAGCTGACGCGGCATACCCAACGAGGAGTCATTGACCCGTTCCATAACGATGCGCAAACCATCAAATACTATCGCGGCAACACCCTGAGCCTTAGACACTTGATAAAGTCTTCGCCAGCCGTTATCATCCAATAACGCCAACAACGACCTATCAAATGCCGCCCCAAATAGCGCCACCCGCAACAACCCCAACAACACCTCTCGGATAGTTTTCATCATCTTGCAATTATCGCCCAAAAAGTGCGAAATATCAGTTTTATATCATTCCAGAATGAGTGATTAGCCACATACTCAAGATTTATACGCAACTTATCCTGCATAATCACCTGTTCGTAGTACTCATCTGGATTTTCAGCCTGCTCAAGTAGTTCGTTCTCGTTACGATAGTGTATAGATGCCAAATCGGTTATACCCGGACGAACAGAGAGAACCTGCATCTGTTCTGGGGTATACATCTCAACATATTTACGCACCTCAGGACGAGGACCGACAAGGCTCATATCACCAATAAAGACATTGATAAGTTGCGGAAACTCGTCAAGTTTATACTTGCGGATGAAATATCCGGAGCGAGTTATACGAGGGTCTCGACCTCCAACGGTAATAAGTCCCTGCTTATCCGCGCCAACCCTCATTGAGCGAAACTTAAGTAGCCAAAAATCTCTATTATCGCGACCCACTCTCTTCTGACGATAGAATACAGGACCTTTAGAGTCTAACTTTATCCAAATAGCAAGTATAACAAACAGTGGACTTAAGACAAACAACCCGCAACCACTTGCCACGATATCAAACAGTCGTTTTACCATCTACTGCGAAATAATTTCTACAAAATTAGTAATTATATACTCTACATCCTCATCCGTAAGACGGGTATGGAGTGGTAGTGTTACCTCATTGCAGTATTGGTTATACGCATTTGGATAGTCTGCAATATCAAAGCCCAATGCCTTATACGCAGTCATCATCGGCAGTGGCTTGTAGTGAACATTACAAGC
>JAZNTY010000121.1:0-1936 GCA_045592005.1 Alistipes sp.
GTAAGGGTGTTGTAGAGTGTTAATGTTGGTTTCATAATGTTATCTATTTTTCGTTATTTTGCTCTGTAGTATCTGCATCGGGGTTCATCAACTCCTCGTCAGTAAGCCCAAAGGCATCTTTATAGTATTGGTTAAAGCTGCGCACAACCTCCTTACGGTCGGCTAAGCCGGCAAGGTAGTATAGCTCGGAGAGGTCGCTCAGTTTCTCGTCTATAATATCGTTGACCAGCTCGCCATAGAAGCCCTCGAACTGTAGGTAGTACTCGATATAGCCTATAAGGGTGTCGGCATAAGCCATAAGTAGATTGTCGCCCTTCTCATTGGCTCCCAGGGAGTAGTAACCCTCCAAGAATGGGTATGTGTTCTCCATAGTGAAGCGTATCTTATTTATAGGCAACACCTCAAGACCTCGGTCAAGCAGCTCCTCGGCACGCTGATACTCCTCCTCAAGGATATACTGCTTAGCTACGCGGGCAAAAGCCTCACGGGTGCGGGCAACCATAATGTTGTACTGCATAAAGGAGTCAACATAAGTCTTAGGGTCAGCAATTCCGCCATAGTTGGTCTTGTTCATCAGCACATCGTAGGCATAGTCGGCATCTACACGACCAATCTCCCAGCTATCCTGGAAAGGTGTAAGAATAGGGACAAATCGGAAGGCGTAGCCGTCAAATTGGAGGTAGTCCACAAGTCCAAAGGCGTTGAGCATATATGCCTGTGTGAAGTATATTGGACGCTTCCAATCAAAGTTGGCGAACATATCGAGCAACATCAGCTCCGAGCGGGAGAGTGAACTCTTTTTGAGGTTTATGTATACCGTGTCTACCATAAGGTCGCGGTCCGACTCCTTAACAATACCCGATGCTATGGCGGCATCCTTATCTACCGGCAAGACGATACGCTTTGTAGGGATGTAGTCAACAGGCTTGTCTAAACCTATGTCATACTTTGTGCGGCTATCCTCGCTGCGGATAAACTCCATAATCTCTTTAGCCTCTACCGGACGGTCTAATTTCTCGATGACAGGTATCCAGTCGTTGTTGAAGGTGTACTTCTGGCGAGGTAGAGAGAATGGAATACCTTCGGCATCGTTGGCTCTACACTTCATCTCGTCCACATACCACTCGCCGTCAAGGTAGGAGCTGTTCATTATGCGGATATCGGTTCGTACGCTATCCACCTCCTGAGCAAACCAAAGCGGGAAGGTGTCGTTGTCGCCATAGTTGACAATAATAGGGCTAACACCATCCTTCTTTACCACAGAGTTGAGGTAGTTGTGTCCTGTGTCGCGTGCCCAGGTGCGACCTGAACGGTCGTGGTCATCCCAATTCTCGGCACACAGAATACCGGGTACTACGGCAGCTATGGCTATGGCTACTGCAGCGGCAACCCTCTGGCGCTCCTTAAAGATATGGCATAGAACATCATAGAGGGTAAGTATATTAAGACCTATCCACATAGAGAAGGCGTAGAATGAGCCGGCATATACATAGTCTCGCTCACGCACCTCGCCAGGAGAGGAGTTGAAGTAGACCACAAGGGCAACACCCATCATTATAAAGAGCCACATAACCACCGTAAAGCCCCTCTTGTCGCGGTTGAGCTGGTATATAAGACCTATCAAGCCTAAGATAAACGGTAGGAAGTAGTAGCGGTTACGGGCAGGGTTCTGCTCAACCTCACGCGGTAGGTTATCCTGCGGTCCGAGATATAGCTCGTCGATAAAATTGATGCCTGAAAGCCAATTGCCGTGAGTTAGTGTTAACGACTCTGCCTGAAGGTCATCCTGACGACCGACAAAGTTCCAGAGGAAGTAGCGCCAATACATATAGTTGAGTTGGTAGGAGAAGAAGTAGTGCAAATTCTCCATAAATGTTGGCTCTACAACGGTCTTAGTCTCATAGCCGTCATAGTAGCGCACACTCTTACCGTAGTC
>JAZNTY010000122.1:0-9491 GCA_045592005.1 Alistipes sp.
GCATACTAAAGATTTGTTGCGTCAGGAACTTGAGATAAAGTTGGGCGAGTTGAATGACCAATGGCATAAGGTATCCCTTGAACGCATATTTATAGAGAATAAGATTTACTCGGTCTTGGAGGGAAAGAAGTCTGTTGAGGAGGCTCATACAGCTGTAGACCAGGCTCTTAAGCCGTTTGCTAAGAAGTTGCGTCGTGCTATTGACCAACAGGATATTGAGCACCTTGTGGGTCTGCCGTTTATCCGTATTTCGCGCTTTAATTTGGATAAGGCTGATAACGAAATTAAGCGTATTGACGAGGATATTAAGCAGGTTAACTATGATTTGGAGCACCTCACAGAGTTTACTATCGCCTACTTTGAGCGTATTGGCGAGCGTTATGGTAAGGGTCGTGAGCGACTGACAGAGATACGCAGCTTTGATATCATCGACTCCACAAAGGTGGCTGTGTCGAATGCAAAACTCTATGTGGACCGCAAAGAGGGCTTCTTCGGTATCGGCAAGGGTATGAAGGATGCCGAGTATGTATGCGACTGCTCAGATATAGACGATGTTATCGTTATTCTTAAGGATGGTCGCTATATCATCCGCAAGGTTGCCGATAAGAGTTTCTTTGATAAGGATATTCTATATATAGGCGTCTTTAAGCGCAACGATGAGCGTACAATATATAATGTTCTCTATCGTGACGGCGGTAAAAATGGTCCGCTGCTGATGAAACGCTGCGCTATTAAGGGTATTACCCGCGATAAGGAGTATAACCTGACAAAGGGCACTCCAAAGAGTGAGATACTGCACCTTACAGTAAACCCTAATGGCGAAGCAGAGGTATTGAAGGTGTACTTCAAACCGCGCCCACGCCTAAAGAAGGTTATTGTCGATTTGGACTTTGCAGAGTTGGCTATCAAGGGTCGCCAGAGCCAGGGTAACCTCTTCTCGCGCTATCCGATACATAAGATATCCATTAAGCGTAAGGGGCTGTCAACTCTTAGTGCGCAGGATATATGGTGGGATGACGATATTCGCCGCCTCAATACTGAGGGTCGAGGTCGCTTGATAGGACAGTTTAAGGGCGACGACAAGATTGTGGTTTGGACCGCTAAACATCAGTACTACATCACAGGCTTCGATACCTCGCAGCACTTCCCTGATGATACTGTTGCTGTTGAGCGTTATGTCTCTTCGCGTATCTATAACCTCTGCTACTTCGACCGCGAGCAGGAGTACTACTATATGAAACGCTTCCAGCTCGATATGACAGACCGTCTGCTTCCATTCCTGGATGAGGAGGGCAATGCCGACTTTGTGGCTATCTGTTCACGCAAAGGAGCTACCCTGCGTATAACATATAAGGGTAATAATGCTACCCGCCCTGCTGACGAGATTGTGGTCGATGACTTTGTAGGTGTTAAGAGCCGTAAAGCAAAGGGTAAGCGACTGACTACCTATGATGTTGATACTCTGACCTTTATCGAGCCTGAGGAGCCTGAGGAGAGTGTAGAGGTGGACGATACCCCAGACTTTGATGAGGAGACTCTTCAGGATGATATCCAGAATGATGCACCACAGACCGAAACCGTCATAGAGCTGATGACAGAGGATGAGGAGTACCAAACCGAGCAGCTCAACCTTTTTAACTAAGCTGTCGGTCGGTATGAGACTCTATCTTATCGGATATATGGGGTGCGGAAAGAGCACTGTCGGGCGCAAAATTGCCCGCTTTGCCCATATGCGCTTTATGGATACCGACTCTCAAGTAGAGATGCGTGAGGGGGCTACGGTTGCCGATATTATAACATATCAGGGCGAGGAGTATTTCCGAGCAGTAGAGCAGGCGGTGTTGGACGATACTGCAAATATTGACAATGTGGTTGTCTCCACAGGTGGAGGCTTGCCGATATGGGCGGATAATATGGAGCGTATCGGTCAATTAGGTCTGTCGGTATATCTGCGTCGCTCGCCACAGAATATTTTGAGCCGCCTATCCCCTTATGGCAGGCAGAAACGCCCTAAGTTTAGGGGTTTGAATGATGAGCAGCTGCTTGACTTTATGACTCATCATATGGCGGAGCGAGAACCGATATATTCAAAGGCAGATGTGGTTATAGAGTGTGATACAATGTCGGATGATAAGGTCTTGGATACCATTTTGGGCTGTATAAAGAGTATAAAACAAAAACAATAGCGTTATGAAAAGAGTAGTTGTTATGGCTGTGGCTGCGGCGTTGGTCTTTACCGCTTCAGCGCAGATGAAGATTTCGGGTACATTGCGTAGTACTGACGGTAAGGGCATTGCCGGTGTTACGGTCAGCGATGGTTTTAGTTGTGTGACCACAGATGCTAAGGGTCGCTATAAGATGACCACCTCCTCCGATGCTGTCCATGTCTTTTATTCTATACCTTCTGCATATAAGGTCAATGTTAAGGATGGTCATCCTGACTTCTACCAGAGCCTGAACAGCAAGGTCAAAAAGTACGATTTTACACTGACACCAAACCCCGATGCGGAGAGGGCTTTTCGTCTTATTATGGTTGCCGACCCTCAGGCTCAGTGTCCGTTCCATCTCAAGCGTTTTGAGCGCGAGACGGTACCCGATATTCGTGCCTATGTGGATGCTCAGACTCTGCCTTGCTATGGTATAACGCTGGGCGATATGGTCTATACCGAGGGTAAGCATAAGACCAACTACCTTATGGAGCCTATGCGTAAGGCTATGGGTTATGACAACACCCATCTTCTCTTTTTCCAAACTATGGGCAACCACGACTTTGACGAGCCGCCTGTAAAGTTGGACAAGGGTACAAGCACCTATAATTTGGCTTATCAGCGCGCCTTTGAGAAGGTCTTTGGTCCTGTAAACTATTCGTGGAACCGTGGCGATGTGCATATTGTCTCGATGAAGGACTATATTGCCGATGACAACCCGAATAAGTTCCGCTACCATAAAGAGTACGGTAATCCGTCATTTACAGACGAGCAGTTGGAGTGGTTACGCCAGGATTTGGCTGCTGTGTCGAAGGATAAGATGGTTATACTCTGCCTCCATATCGGTCTTTATAACCGTATGAAGAAGAATGTTGAGGCTGTGCGCGCTCTGCTTACCGAGTTTAAGGAGGCTCATATTATGATTGGTCACACCCACTTTATGAACCATAAAGTCAATAAGGACGGCATCTTTGAGCATGTTCACGCAGCGGCAAGTGGCGCCTTTTGGTGGAGTTGTGTCAACGGCGATGGAGTACCAAATGGATACGCGATTTATGATGTTGATGGTGCGCATATCAAAAATTGGTGGTATAAGGGCACGGGACACGATATATCGTACCAAATTCGTATGTATCGTGGCGATGCAGAGTTTGGTGGCGAGTTTGAGAAGTTTAAGTTCCCATATAGCCACGATACGGTGCTTGCTAATGTCTTTATGGCAGACCCTAAGTGGGAGGTGCTGCTCTATGAGGATGGTGTCCTGACAGGTAAGATGGAGCGTATACCGGTTAGTAAAGATAGCGTGCCGGAGGTCGGCTCAAGCCGCGATTGGTACGCTGTGGGCTACCATATCGGCGTGGTGGGTCGTAGTTATGGTAAGGTTACCGACTGTAAGAGTAAGTGGAATGGTGGCGGTCGCAAAGGCTATTTGACCGGCTGTAACCACCTCTACCGCCTAAAACTGAAGAACCCAGAGGCTAAGGAGATTAAGGTTGTGGCTAAGGATACCAACGGTAATGTATATGAGCAGACCCGCTTTACCGAGAGTTTCGACTACTCGGAGTGCGAGTTGACAAATCGCCTGCTCTCAACACCTCGTACAGAGTTGGACAGTAATTATTAACCTCAAAATGCCTCTATATAGGTATGAGCAATGCCCCTATAGCCCTTTTTGACAGTGGTATGGGTGGGCTGAGCATCTGGCGTCAGCTCTACGACAACCTACCAAACGAGTCGCTGATATTCTTCGGCGATGGCGTACGCTGTCCCTATGGAGAGAGGAGCCGCCAGGAGGTGTTGCAGTTTACTGTTGAGGCTGTGGAGCAACTTATAGCGTGTGGCAGCAAGCTGATAGTCATCGCCTGCAATACCGCTACAGCTGTAGCTATAGACTTTTTGCGCAAAAGCTACCCCGATATACCCTTTGTTGGTCTTGAGCCGGCGGTAAAGCCCGCAGCTCTTTCGACCCAGAGTGGAACGGTGGCTGTGCTTGCTACAAAGCGTTCGTTAGAGGGGGAACTATTTCTCCACACCTCGGCGCAGTTTGCCGATAGGGTAAATATCCTTAAGGCTGTGGGCGAGGGTTTTGTGGAGATAGTCGAGCAGGGTATGGAGAATAGTCCTGAGGCAGAGGTGGCGGTGCGAGGAGTAATTGAGCCACTTATTGAGGCGGGGGCAGATAAGATAGTGCTTGGATGTACCCACTACCCATTTTTGCGTAATACTATTGAGCGGGTTATCGGCGAGCGTGAGGTTGAGATTATTGACTCCGGGGCTGCTGTATGTCGCCGTGTAGGTCAGTTGCTTGATAAATATAACTTGCGTGCAGAGCCGACAGCTGTAGCTCAATATCGCTTTATGACCTTGAGCGATGATGATTATTTACAACGATTAGAGAGAAGAGCTTATGGATATTGAAGTAAAGAGAAAACCGAGAACAAAGCGTACTGAAACGCCACAAGATAGTCAGCAAAATACCACTATGGCTCAGCGCCTGAATACCTTGCGCTGGGTTATGGGTGTTACGGTATTTGCTGTAGGACTCTATCTGTTCTGTGTCGTGCTCACACACCTGTTTAATTGGAAAAGCGAGCTGTTGGGCGATGGCTCCTCAGGCGAGAGAGGTGCTAAACTTGCCTCACTGCTTGTGGGCGATAGTTTTGGTGTCTTTGGTATCTTGATACCCGTGATGATTATCATCTTCGCCTATAAGATACTCAGAAAGCGCGTTAGATTATATGACCATACGCTTATATCATTCTCGTTGGTCACTATCTTAGGCTCACTGACCTTAGGTGCGCTCTTTGGGACAGATTACGATATGTTTAATAGCGGCTGGGGTGGCGCTATAGGTATCGAGGCTTCAAAGTGGATATATAGACAGGTGGGTAACCCTGGCGTTATTATCTCTTTGGTCCTTGCTTGGGTGCTTACAGCTGTCTATATCAATATCCGTGTTATAGAGATTGTTAATGGCGTTAGCTCAAGCATCGCCACAAAGAGTAAAGATTTGGTTGGTAAAATGGCTCGCAGTAAGGATACTAAAGTGGCAGAACCTGCACCAGAACCAACCCCAGAACCGACACCGGAACCAACCCCAGAACCGACACCGACACCGGAACCGGAGCCTATTGTTGAGCCTGTGCCGATAGCTGTACCTACATCTGAGCCTAAACCGATACATATCGAGGAGCCTAAGCCTATAGGAGCTCCTATTTCTGAACCTGAGCCTGCAACAGATGGCGGGCAGGGTAGTGGTGGTAAGTTGGTAGTTGAGGTTATTACCCCTGAGGGAGATGAGATTGTCTCCGACAAGGCTGCCGATAACCATCCGTTTAATCCCGACTCGACTCGTAACTATAAGATGCCGTCCATAGAGTTGCTTGACCAGCGTGATGGCACTGCTGAGGTGGGTAATGATGAGATTAAGGAGAATACACTGAGTATCAAGCAGGTTCTTGCCGACTTTAAGATACCTATTGTCAATGTTACCGCCACTACGGGTCCTACCGTTACCCTCTATGAGGTGGAGTTGGACCGAGGTGTAAAGGTTGCAAAGGTTGAGGGTCTGTCTAAGGAGATAGCTCAAGCGCTGAAGGCTAATAGTGTGCGTGTGACGCCTATACCTGAGAGCGGTACTATAGGTATTGAGGTGCCAAACCGTAAACCGGCTATTGTCTCTATGCGTGCATCGTTGCAAACCAAGCGTTTTGTCGATTTTAAGGGCGAACTACCGGTGGTTATAGGTCGTAATATCCAAAATGAGTGCATTGTCTTTGATTTGGCTAAGATGCCACACCTCTTGGTTGCGGGAGCTACAGGAACAGGTAAGTCTGTGGGTCTGAATGTTATCCTTACTTCGCTGCTCTATCGTAAAGACCCTTCGCAGCTAAAGTTTGTGCTTATTGACCCTAAGCAGGTGGAGTTCTCGCTCTATGAGGGGCTGGGACGCCACTTCCTTGCCCGTATGGAGTCGGAGGAGGAGAATATTGTCATCGATGCTCAAAAGGCGGTTTACACCCTCTATTCGCTCTGCGCCGAGATGGAGGAGCGACTCAAAAAGTGCCGACTTGTTGGTACTCGTAATATTATGGAGTACAACGATTTGGTGCGTAAATGTAAAATTGAGGCGCGTGAGATTATGCCTTATATCGTAGTTGTCATTGACGAGTATGCCGACCTTGTTACCCAATCAAAGCTTGTTGAACAGCCTGTTATGCGCCTTGCAGCCAAAGCTCGTGCGGCAGGTATCCACCTTATTTTGGCAACACAGCGCCCTTCGGTCGATATCCTTACGGGTCGTATCAAGACCAACTTCCCTGCCCGTATAGCCTTCCGTGTAGCTTCGCGTGTAGACTCTGGAACTATTATTGACCAACCTGGTGCTCAGGCGCTTATAGGTCGTGGAGATATGCTCTTCAAAGACTCGCTATCTCTTACCCGCGTGCAGTGCGCCTTTGTCGATACTCCGGAGGTTAGGGCTGTTGTCGACCATATAGCCTCTCAACCATCTCCTACGGGTATGCCGTATGCATTGCCTGATTATGAGGATAGCGGCTCAGGCTCAGCTTCTGCTGTTGCTGTTGAAGATGGCGGTGGTATGGAGAGTGGTAGCGCTGTGAAGTATGACGCCCTCTTTGCAGATATCGCGCGTGATGCTGTAGGTGGTGGCGATAACTTCTCGGTATCTTATATTCAGCGTACCTATGAGGTGGGCTTTGTGCGCGCCGGACGAATAATGCTTCAGTTGGAGAGGGCTGGTATTGTCGGTCCGCAGGTGCCTGGTGCCAAGTCGCGCGATGTGAAGATTAACGACCCGTATGTGTTGGAGGCAAAATTACAGGAGTTAGGAGTGATATGAGAAGGATAATAACACTACTCTGCTTTGCCTTTGTCGCTATCAATATATCGGCACAAACGCTGCTTGATACCTTTATCTATAATATTAAGCAGTTGGGAACCTATACTGTCGAGTTTAAGGTCGAGTTGGATAAATATACCGCCTCAGGATACTATGTTGTTCAAGATAATAACTTCTACGCCTCGGTCGACGGTGTCGAGTACTACCTTGTAGATGGTGTAAAGTATGAAGTTAACCCTAAGCGCGGAGAGGTCGTTGTCGATAGTGCCGAGTCTATGGGTAGCGACCTTTTGAGTAATCCCGCACAGGGCTTTGCCTTTTTAGCCGCCCATTACAATGCTGCCGATACAATAGAGGCAGGGGCTAAGGCTGTGCGCCTGACCCCTAAGCAGGGGGGTGCTGCGGGCGAGAGTATTGTTATCAAGGCTCAGCCATTAGGTAGATTGCCGGAGAGTATAACCTACAATTACGATGCCGCTACAATAACTATCAACCTGCTTAAAATCGCAAGCTGGCAGGGAGAACTACCTCGCTTTGATATGGCGAAGTATGCCCAATATGAGCTTATAGATATGCGATAATGCCCTGAAAAGTACTTTTTTTCAAAAAAAACAGTGTTAAATTTTGCACTTTCACAAAAAAGCAGTAAATTAGTAGTGCGAAAATAACAATTAATAAGAATAACACTAAAAATTAAAGACTATGATTATCACATTTAATGAATTGCGCCGCATCAAGGATCGTCTTCCAAGCGGTAGCTCCCAGCGTATTGCAGATGAACTCGGTATAGATGTAGAGTCTGTTCGTAACTACTTTGGTGGTAAGCACTTTGATGCTAAGACCGGTGTCGGTGTTCACTTTGAGCAGGGACCTGACGGTGGCGTTGTTACGCTGGATGATACTGCGATTTTGGATGCAGCTATGCGCATTCTGAATGAGCAAAAATAGTTTGAGTCCGTCGTCAGACAGACCTATTTAGATTATCTGAGCCCTGCATAGTATGTATGGGCTCAATTTATAAACATACCTAAAACCAAACAATATGAAAAGAGTATTCTTATTTATCGTCGCACTGAGCTTTACCTTTGGTCTTGTTTCAGCGCAAAAGATTGAACTTCAGTGGGTTGATGCTCAGAAGTTGAACCATATCGGTAAAATGTGTAAAACCTCAAATCCTTATAACCGCGTTGAGGTAAATGCATACCCTGAACTCAACAAGACAGAGGCAAATCTGCTCAAAACTTGTGCTGGTCAGGCTATCCTTTTTGAGACCAATGCTGAGGAGATTTGGGTGCGTGCATCTTATGGCTACCGTGGTCATAACCGCGCTATGCCTGCTACTGCCGGCTCAGGTTTTAACCTCTTTATCGAGCACCAGGGCGAGTGGATGTGGGCAGCCTCTGCCGTAAATAGCGAGGGTCGCGACTCTAATGGTAATGCAAAAATCGAGAAACCTCTGCGCCTTATCCGCCGTATGGATGGCTCTACACACCGTTGTATGCTCTATCTGCCACTCTTTGCAGAGCTTACAAAACTCGAAGTTGGTGTGCCTGAGGGTGCGAAAATCAAGACCCTGAAGAACCCATTCCGCCACAATATCGCTATTTTTGGTTCTTCGTTTACCCACGGCTCCGGCGCTACTTGCGCAGGTATGACCTATCCGGCATTCCTTATGCGCCAAACAGGTCTTAACCTCAATAGCTTTGGTATGAGCGGCAATAGCAAGCTACAGCGTGTTATGGGCGAAATTCTTGGTGGTACTAAGGCTGATGCATATATCTGCGATGCATTTTCAAACCCTTCTATTGAGCAAATTGGTCAGCGTATCCGTCCGTTTATCAATGAGATACGCAAGCGTAACCCTAAGGCTCCAATCATCTTCCTTCGCACCATCTACCGCGACGGTCGCCTCTTCGATACCGGCGCTGAGAAGAAGGAGGCTGAGCGTATGGTCTATGTGGATAACCTTATGAAGGAGATTTGTGCCGAGTTCTCTGATGTCTACTTTATTGATACACCAAACCAAACAGGTACCGATATGCTTACCTCTGCCGATGGTATTCATCCTTGCTCTTGGGGATATAAGCGCTGGGCTGATGCTATCCAACCTAAGGTGGTGGAAATTCTATCCAACTACAACATCAAATAGTTCTATAGTGATAAAGCTGTCTAACAAGTTTTTTAGACACTCACATTACTTTTTAACAAAGGGCGGTACTTTCGAGTGCAGCCCTTCTCTCTTTTAATACCGAACATTGTAAATATATACAGCAAAAGGGCGAACCTTGGGCGAACCTTGGGCAAACCTTGGGCGAACCTTGGGCGAACCTTGGGCAACAACTAAGAATAATAAGAATAATAAGAATAATAAGAATAAAATATTAAAGAGAAATAATAAAGAGAAATAAAATTAAAGATTTAGA
>JAZNTY010000123.1:0-3272 GCA_045592005.1 Alistipes sp.
CTACCTTTGCACTCGGAATTAAATATTATGGGAATTATGAAAAAAAAGTTAGTTAAGACCTATAAAGGTATTGAAGATGCTGTTGTCGGAGGTTATCAGGCAATAGAGAATGGTGTAGTAAGTGGCTATAAGGCTGTTGAGAATACAGCTGTGGGAGCTTATAAGGCGGTTGAAACTGCCGCTGTAAATTTTGGTCGTAGCCTTGTTGAGGAGTACGACCGCCAGAAGGATGAGAAGTAGAACAGCAGAGCCTACCGAAATGGTAGGCTCTGTTGTTTAATACTGCTCGTTTTCGTTTGGAAAATCGCCGCTCTTCACATCATCTACATAGTGAGAAATGGCATCTGTCATAACTGTATGTAGGTCGGCATATCGGCGTAAGAATTTAGGAGAGAAGCCCTTGTTCA
This sequence comes from Alistipes sp., assembly GCA_045592005.1. Taxonomy (GTDB): domain Bacteria; phylum Bacteroidota; class Bacteroidia; order Bacteroidales; family Rikenellaceae; genus Alistipes. The sequence continues at coordinate 408 of JAZNTY010000123.1, forward strand.
TACCAAGCATATCGTGGATAACAAGCACCTGACCGTCTGTATCGCCACCTGCACCAATGCCGATAACGGGTATTGATACGCTCTGAGAAACGCGCTTAGCTAATGCTGCTGGTATCTTCTCTAATACTAAAGAGAAACAGCCTACCTCCTCTAATAGCTTTGCATCTGTGATAAGTTTTTCAGCCTCAGCCTCCTCTTTTGCGCGCAGACCATAACCACCAAACTTGTGGATAGATTGCGGGGTAAGTCCGAGATGACCCATAACGGGTATTCCGGCTGTAAGTATGCGCTGGATAGAATCGATAATCTCTGCGCCGCCCTCCAATTTAACACCGTCGGCACCACTCTCCTTCATAATGCGAATTGCCGAGTGTAGTGCAGTCTGCGGGTCTCCCTGATATGTTCCAAAAGGCATATCACACACAACAAATGCACGCTCAACACCACGAACTACTGAGGAGGCGTGGTAAATCATTTGGTCAAGGGTAATTGGTAGGGTAGTCTTATGACCCGCCATAACATTGGCAGCCGAGTCGCCAACAAGTATAATATCAATGCCTGCGCCATCGGCAATAGAAGCCATAGTGTAATCGTAGGAGGTAAGCATAGATATCTTTTCGCCCTGCTCCTTCATCTGCTTGAGTCGCGTTGTAGTTACGGCTCTAACTTTGCTTTCAGTAGACATAATTTGTATAATTTTTGTTTTAGTGGTGCAAAAGTAGCGAAAATTTTACTATATTTGACAAATAAAACCAATGTTATGAACAAAATTATAGTAATCGGTAGCTCAAATACTGATATGGTAGTGCGCTCAGAAAGGTTGCCCCGTCCTGGAGAGAGTGTTATCGGTGGCGATTTTATGATGGCTGGCGGTGGTAAGGGCGCTAATCAGGCTGTGGCTGTTGCCCGTATGGGACACAGAGTTATATTTTCCGCAGCTTTAGGTAATGACATCTTTGGAGATGCTGCAATTAGCGGTTACCAACGCTTTGGTATAGATACCACATATATTGTGCGCAAAGATACCCCATCTGGTGTGGCGTTGATTATGGTTGATTTTGCGGCTCAGAACTCAATTTCTGTGGCTTTAGGAGCAAATAATTGTCTTACTATTGATGATGTTATGCCGGCTCTTGAAACCATCGAGAGTGGCGATATAGTCCTTTTGCAGCTTGAGATACCTATGGCTACTGTGGATGCGTGCGTAGCTGTGGCTCAGGCTAAGGGTGCTAAGGTTGTGTTAAATCCAGCACCTGCTGCTGCGGTATGTGAGCAAACTTTGTCAAAATTATATCTGATTACACCTAATCAAACCGAGGCGCAGACCCTTACGGGCGTTGAGGTTAATGATGAACTGTCAGCTTCTGTTGCTGCGCAGGTCCTGTGCTCAAGAGGTGTGGAACGCGTGGTTATTACAATGGGTAGCCAGGGCGCATATCTGTATGAAAATGGCAAAGGAGTAATTATTCCGGCGCACAAAGTATCAGCGGTAGATACTACGGCAGCGGGCGATGTGTTCAATGGTGCTTTATGTGCCGCTCTGGCGGAGAATATGGAGCTAATAGATGCGCTTAAGTTTGCAGCTAAAGCATCAGCTATATCTGTTACCAGGGCGGGTGCTCAGCCTTCAATACCGTCGCGCGAAGAGGTCGATAATTTTTAACCTAATACCTAAATACTATGTTTATCATTAATAGTTACACATTGGCAGTAGTATTCTGCTTTATTACTATGCTCTGTTGGGGTTCTTGGGGTAATACTCAAAAGCTCGCTGGAAAAACTTGGCGTTATGAGCTCTTCTATTGGGATTATGTAATCGGTATGGTGCTCTTTACGCTCCTTCTCGGTTTTACTATGGGTAGTATTGGCGATGAGGGTCGTAGTTTTGTTGCCGACCTCTCACAAGCAAGCCTTGCAAGTATCGGCTGGGTAATTCTTGGCGGTGTTATCTTTAATGCCTCTAATATCCTGCTCTCTGCCTCTACATCACTTGCGGGTATGTCTGTGGCATTCCCGCTTGGTTGTGGTCTTGCCCTTGTGCTGGGCGTTATTAATAACTACCTTGAGCAGGCAAAGGGTAATCCATGGCTTCTGGCTCTGGGCGTGCTGTTTGTCGTTGTGGCTATTGTTTGTAATGGCGCAGCGGCTGGTCGCGTGTCAAAGCAGGGTGAGAAGAATGCAAATAGCCGTAAGGGTATTATCCTTGCTATTGTTGCGGGTCTGCTGATGTCTACATTCTACCGCTTTGTTGTTAAGGGTATGGATATCAATAACTTTGAGCAGCCTGCAGCGGGTATGCTGACCCCTTATTCGGCAATCTTTATCTTCTCACTTGGCGTGCTTGTATCAAACCTGCTCTTTAATACCTATGTTATGAAGCGCCCATTTGTCGGCACTCCTGTAAGCTATTCGGAGTACTTCAAGGGTAACCTCTCTACCCACCTTGTAGGTGTTCTGGGCGGTGCTATATGGTGCCTCGGTACAGCATTTAGCTATATCGCAGCAGGTAAGGCTGGCGCGGCGATATCTTACGCTTTAGGTCAGGGCGCACCAATGATTGCTGCCTTCTGGGGCGTATTTATCTGGCACGAATTCAAGGGCCCCGACCGCAAAACGGGCTACCTACTTGCGCTGATGTTCGCCCTCTTTATCATCGGCTTGAGCATCATCGTCGTTGCAGGAAACTAAGAAAATGTAGAGCTGTCTTATCGGACAGCTCTACTTACAAATCCACCACCGGGCATAATCTGCATTTTGTTGCGAGACTCGTCGCCCGTGATTAGAATTGCGGTCATACCTCGTTTCATTGTAGGTATGGTCGCAATTTTACTATCTGAAGTTGCGTGCCATACGGGTGGCGGGGTT
>JAZNTY010000124.1:0-8484 GCA_045592005.1 Alistipes sp.
AATTCGCGTAATTATACCACCCACAGCAAGGGCGCTCAGGAGGCTCACGAGGCTATTCGCCCATCATATATCGACCGCCGCGAGATTGAGGGTACTGCCGCCGAGAAACGACTCTACGACCTTATCTGGAAGCGTACCGTAGCCTCGCAGATGGTGCCGGCAGATATCGACCGCACAACTATCACTATAGCTATGTCGGGTAATGATAACCACTTTGTAGCTACAGGCGATACTATGTGCTTTGACGGCTTTATGCGCCTCTATTCGGAGGGTGTGGATGACGATAATCAAGAGTCCGAGCAGTCTGCAACACTGCCACATCTTAAGGAGGGCGAGAATATCGGCTATCAGACCATTGTAGCTACAGAGCGTTTTACACAACCCCCTATGCGCTATAATGAGGCTACGCTGGTTAAGCGCTTGGAGGAGCTGGGTATCGGTCGTCCATCAACATACGCACCGACAATCTCGACCATCATTACGCGAGGTTATGTTGAAAAGAGCTCTCGCACTTCGCAGAAACGCAGCTTTACCGCTCTGACGCTTAAGGGTAGCAATATTACTGAGAAGGTAGGCTCCGAGAGTTATGGCGCCGAGAAGAGCCGCCTCTGTCCAACAGATATAGGTATGGTTGTCAATGACTACCTTGAGGCTCAGTTCTCTATGATTATGGACTACAACTTTACCGCCAATGTGGAGAAGGAGTTTGACCGTATTGCCGATGGCGATTTGCGTTGGAGTGATATGATTGGCAACTTCTACGGACCATTCCATAAGATGGTTGACTCTGCTATCGAGACTCAGAGTTCTACCCATCATCAGGTGCGCGTTCTGGGCGTTGACCCAAAGAGTGGTCGAACGGTCAAGGCTCGTATTGGTCGCTATGGACCAATGGTCGAGTTAGAGGTTGAGGAGGGTCAAAAGCCACACTATGCATCCCTAAAGAAGGGTCAGCTTATTGAGTCAATTACTTTAGAGCAGGCTTTGGAACTCTTTGCATTGCCTCGTGTCGTGGGTATGTATGAGGGCGAGGAACTTGTTGTTGGTATCGGTAAATTTGGCGGCTATGTGCGTCACGGTAAGCAGTTTGCTTCGCTGGCAAAGAGCGACGACCCTTATACTATCAACTATGAGCGTGCTGTGGAGCTGCTTGAACAGCAGAAGCAGCAAAATGCAGCCTCGGCAACGCCTCTTAAGAGTTTTGAACAGGATAAGTCGTTGGTAGTTAAGAATGGTCGCTATGGCGCCTATATCGCATATAAAGGCAAAAACTACCGCCTGCCAAAGGGCGCTAAACCTGAGCTGTTGAGCTACGAGGAGTGTATTGCTATTGTAAATTCATCAAAAAAATAAAGAGACTATGAACAGACTGTTTGTGATGCTACTCGCCCTGCTTATAGCAACTCCTGCTATGGCTGAGTCGAAGGGCAAGGGTTACAAGTTTACCGACACCAAACTTATCAAGACCACATCTGTAAAGAACCAATTCCGTAGCGGTACTTGTTGGTGCTACTCAGCTCTCTCATACCTTGAGAATGAGATTATGCGCGCCGGAGGTGCTGAGATGGACTTGTCGGAGATGTGGATTGTCCGTAATGTATATTTCGAAAAGGCTGTAAAGTATGTTCGCCTGCATGGAGCTCTTAACTTCGCTGTAGGAGGCGCTTTCCACGATGTAACAGAGGGTATTAAGAAGTACGGTATTGTCCCTCAGAGTGTATATGAGGGTCAAAATTATGGTACAGAGCTGCCTCACTTCAATGAGATTGATGCCGTTCTTAAGGCTTATGTAGACGCTATTATCAAGAACCCAAACAGAACCCTTACCACAGCTTGGCAGGCGGGTCTTAACGGTATCTTGGACGCCTATTTTGGTAAGATGCCTGAAAACTTTGAGTATGAGGGTAAAACATATACCCCACAGAGCTTTGCTCAGTCGTTGCCTATAAAGATGGAGGATTATGTGTTCCTCTCCTCTTATACACACCACCCTTTCTATGAGCAGTTTGTTATCGAGGTGCCTGATAATTGGTTGTGGGCAAGTGTCTATAACCTGCCTTTGGAGGAGATGATGGCTGTTGTGGATAATGCTATAGCTAACGACTACTCTATTGGTTGGGCATCGGATGTTTCGGAGAAGGGCTTCAGCCGTACTAAGGCTATAGCTATCGTTCCGGAGGATAATATCGACAATATGAGCGGCACAGATGCTGAGCGTTGGGGTGCTATGAGCAAGAGCGAGCGCGATGAGGCTCTCTATCGCTTCGATAAGCCTATCAAGGAGAAGAAGATTACCCAGCAGATGCGCCAGACCGCATTCGATAACTACCAGACTACAGATGACCACGGTATGGTTATTATCGGTACTGCTACCGACCAAAACGGCAATCCATTCTTTAAGGTTAAGAACTCTTGGGGAGTTCGTCCTCCGTATGATGGTTACTACTACTTCTCTCGTCCATTTGTGGAGTATAAGACCATGTCTATTATGGTTAATAAGAAGGCTATCCCTCAGGATATTCGCGAAAAGTTAGGATTATAGCTTTTCTCTTTGGGTCTGCAAAAATCGAGGGGTGCTCAACTGATGTTGGGTACCCCTGCTTTATCTGCTTATGTGCTGCGAGATTAATACCTGACCGCTCTCTTTTTTCGTTTCTCGTCACGCGCAGCCGCTTGCTCCTCTGTGAGCATAGTTATTAAATCTAAATCTATAGTTGGCTGGTCTACCTCTATTTCGAGGATATATTTCTCATACCCCTCCGCCTCAATAGTCATTAAATAACCACCTTTGGGTAGTACAACTCTAAACCCCTCGTTATCTACGCGGCGCTGATATTTAAGGGTATTATCCCACTCTGAAGTGAAGGTGACTAATGCGCCGAGTATGGGCTCAGCGCTCTTTTTTGGTACCGGTATTCCCGATACAGCAGCTAAACCCTGAGCAAAAGATGTGCCGACAAAGAGTAGAGCTATGAGTGTTGCAAAAATCTTTTTCATAGTGCAAATGTAATATAAATTCGGTTATAAAGATACTCAAAGGCTAAAAAAGTTAAACCATATTTCGTAAATCAAATAAAAAATTGTATCTTTGACATTTGGAAAATATTAACCTTAAATATCATAAAAATGAAAAGCAGAATTTTGAAAATTGCACTATTTGCAGTTGCATTACTCTTCTCTACAGACTTTGTTTCAGCACAGAAAAAAATTGAGGACTATCCTGTAATTCAGTTCTTTGCACATCGCGGTAGCCGCTTTGAGTATGACGAGAACACTATGAAGGCGTTCAAGGAGGCTTATGCTCGCGGTGCTCGTGGCTTTGAGACCGATGTTCGTATGACAGGCTCTGGCGACCTTATTTTGAGCCACGATGAGTCGCTCTATCGTACTTGCGGTGTAGATGTTCAGACTGAGGACCTCACAACTAAGGAGTGCCTGAAGATTAAGACTAAGGAGGGTAATGATTTGGCTCTCTGCCAGGAGCTTGCCGATTTCCTTGCCGACAAGGAGAATATGTATATCGAATGGGAGATAAAGACCATTCCTGAGCTCTATACACAGGCTATGCTTGATGATTTGTGTGAGAAGTTGTGGAATATGACTATGCCAAATAAGCCAGCCTCTTCGCTCTATCTGTTTACCTCTTTTGACAAGCGCGCCCTCAATACTATGAAGCGCCTGCACCCTGAGGCTGAGATGATGTTGCTCAAGAGCAAGCCTGCATCTCCGGAAATCCTTATGGAGGCTTACAATATGGGTATCAAGCGAGTAGGCTGTAAGATGGACGGCACCACTCGTTCTACTATCCGCTTGGGTCACAAGTTGGGTATGATTGTATCCCTCTGGCCAGGAAATAATAAGGAGGACTTCTTCCTCGGCGCAGCTTTGGGTTGCGATGCTATGTGCTGTGACCGCTTCTTTGAGGTTGCTGAGTGGGCAGAGAAGAACCTACCTTTTGTAAAGATTAAGGGTTACGAGAAGCAGAAGTAACAGAAGTCTAAACTATCTAAACCTAAACCTATTATGACTGTATTGGATTGGTTAATCGTTGCCCTGTTTTTGGGAACGCTGATGGCTATTGGATACGCCTTTTCCCGCAAAAATAAGGATGTTGAAGACTACTTTGTAGCCGGTCGTTCTATGCCGGGTTGGATTGTGGCTATTGCCGCTACCGGAACCACTATCTCGGCTGGTACTTTTGTGGGTTCTCCTGAGTTGGGCTTTAATACCGACCTTACATATGTGCTCAACCTGCTTGGCTCTATTGTCGGAGGTATGCTTGTTGCGGCTCTTATTATGCCGAAACTCTACAAGGCAAACACCATTACCATCTACGGCTATATCGGCGACCGCTTTGGCGAGACCTCTAAGCGTGTAAATAGTGCTATGTTCCTGCTCGGACAGCTCTTTACCTCAGGTTCGCGCCTCTTTATTGCCGCTATCGCTATTTCGGTAATTGTCTTTGGAGGTATCAAGTTCGACTTTATGGTCTACTCTATTATCCTTTTGGGTGTGGTATCTACTGTCTATACAATGATGGGTGGTATCAAGGGTCTGCTCTATATCGACACCTTCCAGACACTGCTCCTTGTCGGTACAGGCGTGCTCGCGCTTGTTTTTGTATACTGCTCTATAGATATGCCATTCTCTGAACTCTGGGCAATGCTTACCGATGGAGGACTTACCAAAGTTCCTGGTGCTAATGCCGGAGGTGTGGCAGCTGATGGTTCACTTATAGGCTGGCAGGAGGGTAGCAAACTCAAGGTCTTTGACTTCTCGCTCAATTGGGCTTCTCCATATACCGTTTTGGGCGGTATGGTTGGCGTGGCATTCTTCAAGGTGTGCCAATATACTACTGACCACGAGTTTGTGCAGCGTCAGCTCGCTTGCCGCGATGTTAAGCAGGCTTCAATGTCGCTTGTTTGGTCGCAGCTTATCTCTCTGCCGGTGGTTATTACATTCTTGCTTATCGGTGCGCTGTTATTCGTTAAGTATAAGAGCGAATTTTTGGCTACAGGCGAGGCTTCGCAGTTCTTCACAGATGCGCGAGATATCTTCCCTCAGTATATCAAGAACCATATCCCTATGGGTATTCGTGGCTTGATGATTACCGGACTGTTAGCGGCGGCACTCTCGTCGTTTAACTCGGCTATCAACGCTATGGCGTCAAGCTTTGTGACCGACCTCTACCTGCCTATCCGTGCAGATAAAGGTAAGGCTGTAAAGGGCGATGCAGAGCAGCTTTCATCTTCTCGTAAGATGGTATTCCTTATGGGTGTGCTTTTGACAGGCTTTGCTATTGTTACCGCGGTTATGCAGGAGGCGAGTGGTCTAAACCTTGTGGACTTCGCTACAGGTGTTATGTGCTTCGCTTATGCCGGTATGATTGGCGTATTCTTGACAGCAATATTCTCAAAGCGTGGTAATACGAAGAGTGTTATTGCGGCTATCGTTGTCGGTGCGCTTATCATTATCCCGCTGATGTTCCAAAAACAGCTCTTCGGTGGTCAGTTTATCGCGTGGACCTGGTGGGCTCCTATAGGCGGTATTATTTCGACTATTGTATGTATGTTGGGTAAGCCGGAGAAAAAATAACCTAAGAGGCTGAATAAAAGATTACCTCTTCGTACAAAAAGCTGTCTAACAAGGTAATTTCTGCGTTACACTTGCCCTCAAGATGCTCATTTACGCCGAGTAAACTCCGCTTTTTCGGGCTACGCAAGCCTTGAAATCCCTCTTGTTATACAACTTCTAACAAAATGGGAGTGTCTAAGTTTTTTAGACACTCCTATCTTTTTATTGCCACCAGAAGTTGTGACGAAATTGTCGTTATAGCACAGCACCTAACTCCTTAAGTGTAGCGACCAATAGCGAAGTGTCAATATCCTGCACCGCCTGATTATACTTAATACTCTGGGCAGCGGCTATGCCGGCAGCCTGACCTGTGCCCATACAACTTGCCATTACGCGTAGTGAAGCGAGGGCTTGACGGTCTGTAGAGATACAACGACCGGCAACTATAAGGTTAGGGTAGTTTGGCGCTATGAGTGAACGGTATGGGACATAGGCAGGTTTGGTCAAATCAATACGGGTTTGGTGTGTGCCCTTGCTGGCGTGAATATCAATAGGATGAATACCTCTTGAGATGCTGTCGGGGTATTGATATGCGTTGACATACTCATCGGCAGTGACGGTATGTATACCCAATATACGCCTGGACTCCCTGATACCCGCTTGTGGGGCAGTAGAGGCTACATAGCAATCCTTAAACTCTTTGAAGTTCTCCTTGAGTACCTTTGTAAAAGTGAAAATATCCTCTCGGAGTTGACACTCTACGGCGCTAAAATTACGGTTGTTTGTAGCATCGGCAGCACGGCGGGTGATATTGACCGCAACACTGCCTTTATGCATTACATTATTAAACCACGGACCGCCAAAGTCGGGCAAATCTACGCCCGCAGCCTTCATAGCCAGCAGTTTCTCTCTTACAGGCTTACATTGACTCGGACCGTTTATGCCGTTGTGATACATACATCTGTTTAGAAGCTCGCTATCGGTGTCTACGCCTGAAAGTATAAAACAGAAAGAGGATGGCTGTAGCTCGCCGTCAGGATTTGGCTGCATAGGCACATTTGCCATATATGCCAAGTCGCCATCGCCTGTGCAGTCAATAAAGACCTTTGAGTTGAGGGTCTCAAGACCGTTTTTGTTCTCTATGATTACGGAGCAAATCTTCTTGTCCTCCATCTCACATCCAACCATTGATGAGTGGGTGTAGATATCCACTCCGGCTTCGAGAACCATTCGCTGGCAGCATAGTTTATATAGCTCTATATCGAAGTCTATATTGGCTTTAGGCCACTCAATGAATGCGCCTCCCATAGACTCTAACCGCTTGACAAATTCCCACGGTATGCCGCCGATGACTAACTCATTCTTTAGGGCAAAAACACTTATAGGTGCCACATAGCCTATGGTAGCCATACCGCCAAAGAAACCATACTTCTCGATAATAGCGGTCTTTGCACCTTGGCGTGCCGCAGCTATTGCTGCAATAAATCCGGCGGGACCACCGCCCACAACTACAACATCATACTGCCCAACTAAGGGTGCGAGCCTTCTCAACTCACGGTTTTGGTCATCCTGCTGACAGGAGAGTAGGTTGGGCGCTACGGCTATGGTAGCCAAGCCTGCAACGGCTCTTTTGAGAAAGAGTTTTCTTGATATCTTCTCCATTGTTTTCGGTTTTTAGGTCTATTGACTCCAAAGTTAGTGATAATTTCTGGTTTATACCACTTTTAGAACCTAAAAACTACTGATATTACCTCTTCCACTCCCCAAAGTGCCATAAGGCGCCGTTGCCGTGACCAAGTTGCATATCTTTGGCATAGACTATGGCGCGGTTGACAAATTTTTTGGCTAAGAATACCGCCACAGGCAGTGGATATCCTTGTGCTAAAAGTGTAGCTATTGCCGAGGAGAGGGTGCAGCCTGTGCCGTGCGTGTTGCGTGTCTCTATGCGAGGGTCATCAAAAAGATATGTTTTCCCCTTGTGGTATAGTATATCGCACATTGACCCTTCGGTCAGGTGTCCGCCTTTGATGAGCGTTGAGGTGCTATAGCTAAGCGATATCTCTTTTGCCGCCTGGCGCATATCCTCAATGTTGGTTATCTGCCAGCCGATAATGGCTGAGGCTTCATTAAGGTTGGGTGTTATAAGTGTAGAGAGCGGAAAGAGTCGCAGTTTGAGTTGTTCTGTGGTTTGGTCTGTAATAAGCTTAGCCCCGCTGGTAGCAACCATTACAGGGTCGCATACCACAAAAGGTGGATTGTAGCGCTCTATAAGTCGCACAACAGCCTCCACAACCTGGGCATTATGTACCATACCAATCTTTATTGCGGCGATATTAAAATCTTCAAATACCGATATTGCTTGCTGCTCCACTAACTGTGGCGATATAGGTAGTATCTGCTGCACATCAAGGGTATTTTGCGCCGTTATAGCTGTTATTGCCGAGGTAGCAAAACCTCCCAAAGCCGAGATACTCTTTATGTCGGCTTGAATACCGGCACCCCCGGAGCTGTCAGAGCCGGCTATGGTCAACACTACAGGAGGCGTAAGGTTGATATTGTCCCATATTGCCCCTATCATTGCAGCTCCTCCAAAGCCCAATTGTTCAACCAACTCTAACCGTTGAGGAGTTACGCCGCCTAAGGCGTATACCTTGTCATCTATGATGGTGGCGTGGCGTGCCGAGGTAAGTTCTGAGGTTGTAAATGCAGATTTGTAGTTCTGCTTAGAGATACTATCAAATATAGGGCTTAAAAAGAGATAGTCGTAGTGTGGCTTGTAGTAGACAACTTCCGATAGGCTGTGACACGAGCGACTTACAGTGCCACTGAAATGTGGTGGAGTGAGGTTGTTGCGGCTGTTGTGATGTATGCCTTTCAGGAAGTCGGATCGTAGCCATGTCGTTCTGTGAG
>JAZNTY010000125.1:0-3714 GCA_045592005.1 Alistipes sp.
TCCGGAATGGTGTAAACCTGCTTCTCGCGAACTTCGTAGTAGCGGCGCTCAGCATTCTGCTCAACAAGACCAACCTGACCGATACCCTCGGCATAAGCCTTGGCAGAGCCGTCCATAATAGGGGTTTCGGTATTGTCAATGTCAATCAAAGCGTTGTCGCAACCCATAGTCCAAAGGGCGGACATAATATGCTCGATGGTGCTAATTCTAACGCCGTTGATTTCGATAGTAGTGCCGCGAGAGGTGTCGGTTACATACTCACACAAAGCGGGAATTTTTGGCTGATCCTCAAGATCTACGCGACGAAAAACGATACCGTGATCTTCCGGTGCTGGATTGACGGTCATTGTAACTTGCACACCGGTATGCAGACCTTTGCCCGAAAAGGTTAATGGAGCAGCAAGAGTCTGCTGTTTTGTAGATGAAGTTGTAGTCATAAATCGTTTTTGAAAATATTTATGGGTACAAATATAGTAATTTTTCGGAATAAAACACTACATTTGTACTGACAAAAGTACAAATGCCAAAAATGATGGAGGGAATAGATAAGGATAAAGCGACAAATAAGACATCGCCGCAGTCGTCGGGGGAGTCTCGTCCACTGCGCCGTAAGCCGCTTAGACTGCCTTTTGATAACCGTAGTCAGGATATAGGTAGTTGGACTTTTGACCATCGTGTAGGTTTGTGTGTAACTATTATCCTATACCTGCTTGTGGGTATCGGGTTCTTCTCTTCAAAGATAGTAATTGGTCGTAAATCGTCCCAACAAGGTATGTATATTGAGCTGGAGGATTTGGAGATGCTTGAAAAAGAGAGAGACCGTTTAGCTGAGGAGGTTCGCCGAGCAAACCAAAATATTGATTGGAGCAAAATACGCAACACCTCTTCAAACGAAAATGCCCTTAATGAGAACCTTGCTGACGACCGTAGTACCAATACCGCAGCTCTCAATAGCCAAGCTCAAGAGGTTGAAGAGCGTATGCGTGCTAATAGAGAGGCATATGAGCAGGGACTCTCTGCTGCTCGTCGTGCAGGAGAGCGTGCGGAAAGCGACTCCTCTAAATCAGAACAAACTAATACAGATAGTAAAGCGAAGGGTAGTGTAACGGTTAGCTTTTCATTTACCAACCCTGTGCGTTACTCTCGTACCCTTGTTAAGCCTGCTTACCGTTGTGAGGGCGGTGGTGAGGTGATTGTAAGGGTAGCCATAGACCGCAGTGGTAAAGTGCTCTATGCTTATGTTGAGTCGGGTGGCGACGAGTGTATGCGTCAAACGGCAGTAACAGCTGCAAAGGGCTCTCGATTTGACCATAATAATAGCGCACCAGTAAAACAGGAAGGCACTATAACTTATATATTTATACCGCAATAAGTACTTAAAAGAATATAATGGAACAACAAACTTCACTGCTTAAAGATGTCGTTATTCGCTTCTCTGGCGACTCTGGCGACGGTATGCAGCTTACAGGAACTTTATTTTCAGAGACATTGGCACTTAGTGGCAATGTTATCTCAACTTTTCCAGACTATCCGGCAGAAATTCGTGCTCCTCAGGGTACTGTTGCTGGTGTTTCTGGTTTTCAGGTGCGCTATGGTTCGTCTGAGGTAAACAATCCGGGCGATATGTGTGACCTATTGGTGGCTATGAACCCCGCAGCTCTTAAGGCTAATGCTCGCTTTCTTAAGCCTGATGCTACGGTTATTATCGATGCCGACTCTATTACTGCTGATAACCTTAAAAAAGCGACTTTCCAGACAGAAGACCCTATTGCAGAACTGAACTTAAGTGACCGCAATATTATCTCTGTGCGTATCACGACAATGACGCGCGAAGCACTTGAAAATATAGATATAGACCTCAAGAGCAAAACAAAGTGTAAAAATATGTTCGCTTTGGGTATCTGTCTCTATATAACCAATCGCCAAACTGCTCATGCTCATCAATATATTGAGGATAAGTTCTTGCGCAAAAGTCCTGTTGTGGCTCAGGCTAACGATATCGTAGTTGAGGCAGGTTACAATTATGCCGCTGCTAACCATTTAGTACATTGTGGTTATGTTGTAGACCCTGCTGGTTTGCCGGCTGGTAAATATCGTACCATTAATGGTAATGTTGCTACAGCATGGGGCTTTATCGCTGCGGCAGAGAGGGCTGGTTTGCGACTCTTCTGTGGTTCGTATCCTATAACTCCGGCAACAACTATTTTGGAAGAGTTAGCAAAGCATAAGGCTTTGGGTGTTACTACAGTGCAGGCTGAGGATGAAATCGCGGGTATCTGCACCGCTATAGGTGCAGCCTTTGCCGGTCGTTTGGCTGTGACGACTACCTCTGGTCCCGGTTTAGCGCTTAAGAGCGAGGCTCTTGGTTTGGCTGTTATGGCTGAACTCCCTTTGGTTGTCGTTGATGTGCAGCGAGGAGGTCCTTCTACAGGTCTGCCTACCAAGACTGAGCAGGCTGACCTTCTTCAGGCGCTCTATGGTCGTAATGGCGAGTCTCCGGTAGTTGTCATAGCTCCATCTTCGCCAGCAGACTGCTTCTATAAAGCCTTTAATGCTGCCCGTATCGCATTGGAGCGTATGGTGCCGGTAATACTACTTACCGATAGCTTTGTAGGAAACGCCTCCGAAGCGTGGGAGATACCTGATGTCAATGCATTGCCTCAAATAGTTCCTTCTATGGTCTATACTCATAGTGATGACCCAGCACAATATGCACCATATAAGCGTGGTACAGAGGGTCAGCGTAAATGGGCTATACCTGGTATGCCAAACTTTGAACATCGTATTGGTGGTTTGGAAAAGGATGCTCAAACGAGTAATATCTCCTACGACCAGCAGAACCACCAGGCTATGGTTGAGGCTCGCGCCAATAAAGTTGAGGCTGTTGTGGAGTATGTACCTGATGCAGAAATCTTTGGTGCCGAAAAGTCTCGCTTGTTGGTTGTTAGTTGGGGTAGTACAAAGGGTCATGTGCAGACCGCTCTACGCAACCTTATCAACCAGGGTAAGCAGGTCGCTATGTGTCACCTCTCTTATATTCACCCGCTACCTGGCAATTTCTGTGATTTGCTTGACAATTATGACCATGTTTTGGTCTGCGAACTCAATGGAGGTCAGTTGACAAAGTATCTTCAGAGCCAATTCCCTAATAAATTATTCTTTACATATAACAATGGTATGGGACAGCCGTTCAGCTCTGATGCTATTGAAAAGTATGTAAACCAATACTTGTAAACTATGGCAAAATATAACTATACACCCGAAAGTTTTAAGTCGAACCAGCAGGTTAAATGGTGTCCAGGCTGTGGAGACCATGCTGTGTTGAATGCTGTGCAGAAGGCTCTGCCTGAGGTTGCGGAGCGTCTTAATATCCCGCGCCATAACTTTGTCTTTGTATCAGGTATTGGCTGCTCTTCACGCTTTATATACTATATGAACACCTATGGTTTCCATACTATTCATGGTCGAGCTTTACCTGTGGCTACGGGTATCAAGTTGAGTAACCCATTCCTATCAGTTTGGGTTTGTACCGGCGATGGCGATAGCTTAGCTATTGGTGGAAATCACTTTATACATGCTATACGCCGTAATGTAGACCTAAATGTTATCTTGTTCAATAATGAGATTTATGGTCTAACAAAAGGACAGTACTCTCCAACCTCTAAGTTAGGTTTGGTAACAAAAACATCCCCATTTGGCACTGTCGAGAAACCA
>JAZNTY010000126.1:0-4145 GCA_045592005.1 Alistipes sp.
CAGGAATATTAACTCAACTTATTCAACGCACAAAGGCTCTAAAGGGTATCTCTGAGCACTATATCGAAGCCCAGCAAGCTACTGAGCGTCTTAATTCAGTAATTATTGAACTGCAAGACCTGGACGCTACTGCCGAGAGCGTTGTTGAGCATATCGAAGCCGACCCGGAACAGTTGGAGCGACTAAACAATCGCCTTCAAACAATACTCTCACTGCGCCGTAAACATCAAGCACAGAATATCAGCGAGTTGTTGGAGATATACGAAGAGTTCTCCGAACGCCTATCTGTCATAGACCTCGCCGACCAGAATATCGCACAACTGGAGGAGCAGGTATCTAACGCTCAGCAGCAGGCTCTCAATATAGCCACAGCCCTTTTTGAAGCTCACAAAGCTGCTACTCCGCAGTTTGAGAGTCAAGTAAATGCCATTTTACACAAGGTTGGTATGGCAGAGGCTCAGTTTAAGATTGGATACATCGCTACTGAACTCAACAGTACAGGTATCGAATCTATAGATTTCCTCTTTACAGCCAATAATGGTATTGAACCGCGCCCGGTGGAGAAGATAGCCTCAGGTGGCGAGCTCTCGCGCGTAATGCTTGCTCTCAAAGCGATACTATCTAAAACTCTTGCTCTGCCGACAATAATCTTTGATGAGATTGACACAGGAGTATCAGGCAGTGTCGCAAACGCTGTGGGCGAGGTTATCGCCGCACTGAGTACAACAATGCAGGTTATAGACATTACACACCTACCACAAGTTGCTTCAAAGGGCAATCGTCACTACTTAGTATACAAAAGCGACAGCACTACTAACATCCGACAACTATCTGAGCAAGAGCGTATTACAGAAATCGCCAAGATGCTTTCCGGCGACCATATTACAAATGCTGCAATTGAGCAGGCTCAAATTCTTTTAGGTAAGCGATGAAGTGGTTGGCATATATATTAACCCTCATTTTTGTTGGTTGCTGTTCGACAAATAAGAACCAGAGCGAGAAATTAACACCCTATTACACACCCAAATACGCTGTTGGTTTCTCAATAGCTACCGATAGCCACTCCCGCAAGATATTAACCATAACCAACCCTTATCAGAGTGACAAGCCTTTTGAGCAGCAGCTCTATATTCTTGAACCAGGGCAGGTTGCACCTAAAGGGACCATTGCCATAACAGCTCCGGCAACAAAAATCTCAACCCTCTCATCCAGCCATATAGGGATGTTAGCAGCTATAGGTCTTGCCGATAGAGTTGTAGGAGTTTCAGGGGTAAGGTTTACCACAAACCCGATAGTCAGAAGCTCTGCCACAGAGATAGGTTATGACTCAACTCTCGACTTTGAGCAGATAAAGGCTTTAGGTACGCAGATAATGTTACTCTACGGTCTTTATGGTGTCGACAACAGCACTATCTCTAAACTCGCGCAACTTGGCATACCTTATATATATATAGGAGACTACACAGAGCCATCTCCTCTTGCCAAAGCGGAGTGGATAGTTGCCTTAGCAGCCATATGCGGTGTGCAACAGCAGGGTATAGAGTATTTTAACAGTTTAGAGAAGCGATATAACACTCTAAAGCAGAGCGCAGAGCAATATAGTTCTCGTCCAAAAGTTATGCTCAACACCCCTTACAACGACACATGGTTTATGCCATCAGTAAACAGCTATGCAGTGCAGTTGATAACCGATGCCGGCGCAGAGTATATTTATCCGCAAAATAACAGTGTTGAGTCACAACCCATATCCATTGAGCAAGCTCTGCTCTTAGCCTCCACAGCCGATGTGTGGATAAATGTGGGACAAGTGGGCAGCATAGAGCAACTCAAGCGAGAGAATCCTAAATTTATAAATGTGCCGGCAGTGCTCAACGGGCGCGTATACAACAACACTAAGCGAGCAACAGATTTTGGAGGCAGTGACTTTTGGGAGTCGGGGGGTATAAATGCCGATATTGTACTAAGCGATATGATTAAGTTACTGCACCACAACGCTCCGACAGATTCGTTGTATTACTATAAAAAGTTAGAGTAATGAACAAGCGCTCCACGATACTCTTTATTTTGCTTACACTTATGGCGGCAACACTCTTTATTGCCGACATTGTTGTGGGCAGCGTTAATCTGTCATTAGCTCAAGTCTTAGGTGTAATGACAGGCTCAACAACAGACGAAACGGTGCGCAGCATAGTGATAGACATACGCTTAGTAAAAGCTGTGATGGCTATGCTGGCAGGTATAGCGCTCTCCATATCCGGATTACAGATGCAGACTCTTTTCCGCAACCCTCTTGCCGGACCATATATCTTAGGCGTAAGTGCCGGAGCAAGCTTTGGTGTGGCTCTATTTCTACTTGGTGCGCCACTACTCGGCTTAGCCTCATCGCCGGCAATCTCCTCCATAGGTACAGCCGGTGCAGCGTGGGTAGGTGCAGCGGCGGTATTACTACTTATCATAGCGCTATCAAAGAAGATTAAAGATATCATGGTTATACTTATCTTAGGAATGATGCTCTCTTCTGCCATAAGTGCTATAATAGAGATACTTCAGTATCTATCCAATGAGGCGGCGCTAAAATCATTTGTCGTCTGGACAATGGGCTCCTTGGGCGATGTAACCCTCTCCCAGCTCTCATTTATTGCTCCAACAATAGGGATAGGCATTGCAGGGGCTATTTTAACCATAAAACCACTAAACATACTGCTTTTAGGAGAGCAATATGCACAAACATCTGGCGTAAACCTATCCAAAGTGCGCTCAACAGTATTCTTCTCCACAACACTACTCGCCGGCACCATTACAGCCTTCTGCGGACCTATAGGTTTTGTTGGCTTAGCGGTACCTCACATAGCCAGAATGATTTTTGCCACAGCCGACCATAGAGTACTTATCCCAGCTTCAGCATTAGTAGGAATGACTATGATGCTCATCGGCGACATACTATCCAAGTGGCTGCTGCTACCGATAAATACCATAACAGCCCTTATGGGCATACCGGTAGTGGTATATATTGTAACACGAAATCGCAACCTAATGCAATGATACACCTCAACCAGCTCACATTAGCCTACAGCTCACGCACGCTGCTCAATAGTGCCGATGCCCACTTTGCCCAGGGACAGATAACTGCCCTCATTGGCAGAAATGGTGCCGGTAAGAGCACTCTGCTACGCGCTATAGCTGCCTTAGAGAACCCCAAGAGTGGTAATATTGTCATCGCAGGTAATCTCCTTAGCGATATGAATGCCGAACAGCGTGCAAGATATATCTCCTTTGTAAACACACAGCGAGTAAGGGTGGCAAACCTCCTCTGTCGTGATGTGGTGGCTATAGGTCGTGCACCATACACCAATTGGATGGGAAAGCTACAACAACAAGATGTAGATATAGTAACAGAGGCTTTAGAGGCAGTAGGTATGGTCGACTTTGCTCATAGGTCTATAGATACCCTCTCCGATGGCGAAGCACAGCGTATAATGATAGCTAAAGCATTAGCTCAGCAGACCCCGATAATACTATTAGACGAGCCTACAGCTTTCCTTGATATACCTACACGATTTGAAATTTGCCGTCTACTACAGCACTTAGCGCACACGCAAGGGAAAACCATAATATTCTCTACCCACGATATAGATGCCGCATTACCGGTATGCGACTCTATTGCGGTATTGGAAAAGTGCGATTTACAACTACTATCTGTCACAGAAGCGAGGGGGGTTATAAATGACCTATTTTCATTATAACTCACATCAATTCAGCCCCTTTTTTACACTTTTTTAACATTTTTCACTCTTTTCACTTGTCAATTCCCATTATTTTACTACCTTTGCACCACTAATTGGCGCGGAATGCATTTTCGCCATTAGGGTAAGGCCGATTCGTCTATCGGTTAGGACGCAAGATTTTCATTCTTGAAAGACGAGTTCGACTCTCGTATCGGCTACAACGAGGGGTGCAAAAATAGTAGGGGGGGGTAATAGAGATATTACCGTTTCTCTTGCTAAAAGGTTGAAAAAAGAATAAAGCCTAAAAGTGCGCTCTTACGGGACGGAAAAAACATTAGGAGCGGGAGCAATCCTATCCAAAACCATCTACGGATGGGTTGCCATAGGGCTGGCACAAATAGTCCTAAAACAAAACAGACA
>JAZNTY010000127.1:0-10395 GCA_045592005.1 Alistipes sp.
CTTTATTAAGGCTATCAAACTGACATCTGTGGCTGGTGCCTATTGGCGTGGCGACGAGAAGAATAAGATGCTTACCCGCATCTACGGTATCTCCTTCCCTAAGAAGGCTATGCTTGATGAGTATCTACAACTACTTGAGGAGGCAAAAAAGCGTGACCACCGTAAACTTGGCAAGGAACTTGAGCTCTTTACATTCTCACAGCGCGTAGGTCAGGGTCTTCCTCTATGGTTACCTAAGGGTGCTGAACTGCGTGACCGCTTAGAGCGTTTTCTGCGCAAGATACAGAAACAGCATGGCTACCAGCAGGTTATCACTCCGCATATCGGCAATAAGGACCTCTATGTAACATCCGGTCACTATGCGAAGTATGGTAAGGACTCTTTCCAGCCTATCCATACACCATTTGAGGGCGAGGAGTATCTGCTCAAGCCAATGAACTGTCCTCATCACTGCGAGATTTACCGTAGCAAGCCTCGTTCATATAAGGACCTTCCTGTTCGTCTTGCCGAGTTCGGTACTGTCTACCGTTATGAGCAGTCAGGCGAGCTTCATGGACTTACCCGTGTGCGTTCATTTACTCAGGACGATGCTCACCTCTTTGTTCGCCCAGACCAGCTGCTTGAGGAGTTTGAGAAGGTTATCGATATTGTCCTCTACATCTTCCGCACACTGAAGTTCGATAAGTATACCGCTCAGATATCGCTCCGAGACCCTGAGAACACTTCAAAATATATCGGCTCGGACGAAAATTGGGAGAAGGCAGAGAACGCCATTATGCAGGCTTGTAAGGAGAAGGGTCTTAATACCGTTGTTGAGACCGGCGAGGCTGCATTCTATGGTCCAAAACTCGACTTTATGGTTAAAGATGCCCTCGGTAGAAGCTGGCAACTTGGCACTATCCAGGTTGACTACAACCTGCCAGAGCGTTTTGATTTGACCTATAAGGGTGCAGATGATAAACTCCACCGCCCAATTATGATACACCGCGCACCATTTGGCTCTATGGAGCGTTTTGTGGCAGTGCTTCTTGAGCATACTGCGGGTAAGTTCCCGTTGTGGCTCTCTCCTGAACAATGCGTAGTACTACCTATTTCCGAGAAGTTCAACGCGTACGCCGAGGAGGTTGTTGCCTACCTCAACGAGCACGATGTTCGCTGCCAGATTGACGACCGCAACGAGAAAATCGGTCGTAAGATACGCGACAATGAACTTAAGCGTATCCCTTACCTGCTTATCGTTGGCGAGAAGGAGGCTGCCGAGCGTACTGTCTCTGTTCGTGCCCAGGGAGAGGGAGATAAGGGTTCAATGACCCTTGAGCAGTATCGTGATTATATGCACGAATTGGTTAATACCGAAATTGAGGCAAACAAATTGTAGTAAACTTTCGCAGTATACATGGGGCTGTATGTAGTGCAGCCCCAGATACCATAACTTATTTTATTATTAACACACTAAACACTTTAATGGCTGGTTTCAAACCATTTACCCCACGCCCACAGAGCAGTAGCAACAATAACAATGCTCAGGGCAACCAAAATCGCGGTCGTCGTCCTGTCAAGGAGAACCCGAACCGCATCAATAACGAGATTACCGCTCCGACAGTTCGCGTTGTAGGCGACAATGTAGAGCCTAACCTTGTGCTACCTATCGCTAAGGCTATAGCTCTTGCCGATGAGCTTGAACTTGACCTTGTCGAAATCTCTCCTAATGCTGAACCTCCAGTATGTCGTATTGTAGACTACCAGAAGTTCCTCTATCAGCAGAAAAAGAAGCAGAAGGAGATTAAGGCAAAGCAGACAAAGGTTGTAGTCAAGGAGATACGCTTCGGACCACAGACCGATGATCACGATTTCAATTTCAAGCTCCGCCATGCCGAGAACTTCATCAAGGAGGGCGCTAAAGTCAAAGCTTATGTCTTCTTCCGCGGTCGTAGTATCGTATTCAAAGAGCAGGGCGAGATACTTCTATTGCGCTTTGCTACAGCCCTTGAGGATATTGCCAAAGTAGAGGTAATGCCAACTCTTGAGGGTAAGAAGATGAATATGATTTTGGCTCCGAAGTCGAAAAAATAGGCATCCAGAGGCTTCGACCCTCAACCTACTTCTGCCTATGAACGACCGAATATTTTCGATTACAACAGCCGAGCAGTTTGAACGGTTAGCTATAGAGTTGTTCCGCTACCAGGCAGAACACTGCGCTGTATATGCTCAATATTTGCATCTTGTCGGTGTTGATATCGATAGTGTTGAAAGGTTGGAGAGCATACCAATGTTGCCAATAGAGCTCTTTAAGAGCCACAATATCTACTCGGCAACTACTGAGCCTGAGGTTGTCTTTACCTCCTCAGCCACTACTGGGATGACCCCTTCGCGTCATTTAGTAGCCGATGTAGGGCTCTATCAAAGAGCCTTTACGGAGGCTTTTTGTCGTTTTTATGGCAACCCTGATAAATGGAGCATCTACGGATTGTTGCCATCTTATCTTCAACGCAGTGGTTCATCGTTGGTATATATGGTCGACCACCTTATCCGTCAGGCTGGCAGTGGAGGCTTTTATCTGAACAACTACAGAGAGCTGCTTGACGATATGGCAGCGGATAGCAAACCCAAACTGCTTATAGGTGTAAGCTATGCATTACTTGACTTGGCAGAGCAATATGCTCCTAAGCTTACAGATACGATAATTATGGAGACAGGTGGGATGAAAGGTTACCGCCAGGAACTACCTAAAGCAGAACTTCATAAAATACTATCTACAGCGTTTGGTGTCAATACAATACACTCCGAGTACGGTATGGCAGAATTACTCTCTCAAGCCTACTCTTCAGGAGAGGGATTGTTTACAGCACCACCGTGGATGCGTGTTTTGATACGGGACATAAACGACCCTTTTGCCCCTTTGGGCATCAACCGTCGTGGAGCAGTAAATATCATCGACTTGGCTAACATCCACTCTTGTGCTTTCATAGCCACTCAGGATGTTGGTATTTGTTATACCGACAACACCTTCCGCATTGAGGGTAGGGTTAGCAGTGCCGATATTAGAGGTTGTAACTTACTTGTTCAATAATGAGATACAAAGCCGAAGATTTAACCCGACTACATACAGTCCTCTACCAGATTTTAGCAGAGATAGACCGTATATGTCAAAAGCACAACATCCCCTACTTTATACAAGGAGGTTCGGCTATAGGTGCCTTTTATAACAAAGGTATCGTGCCGTGGGATGACGATGTGGATGTGGGTATGACCCGTCAGAACTACAACCGTTTTTTGGAGGTAGCCGCCACAGAACTTAACCCGAAGTACTTTTTAGAGTGGTTTGGTTCCGAGCCCAACACACCTTTTTACTTTGCTAAGGTCAAGGTTAACAACACACTTTTCGTGGAGCATATTTGGCGCGATATGGATATTCATCACGGTATCTTTGTCGATATTTTCCCTTATGACCGCATTCCCGACAACCGCTTTTTGGAGCGTCTACACCGCCTTGAGTCAAAGTTTTGGATAAACTGTTTTATGGGCAAGCAGATATGGCTGTGGCGCCATTGTGGCAAGTGCCAGATAGATGAACCGCTACCAAAGTCGTGGATAAGTTGTGCTGCCATAAAGGTTGTCACTGTACTCTTGTCGCGCAAGAGTATATACAGCTATATGTGCCGCGTATTGGGTCGTTATAATGGCTGGAATACCGAGCGTGTCAATATTGTCCGTATGCCGAAGGACCAAATTGTACGCCAATATATCGAAAAACCTGTACTTATGGAGTTTGGCGGTATGCAGATACCCGTTCCCGATAATGTAGAACAGTATCTACGCCACCATTACCCGAACCTACGCCCTGTACTCCCTGAGTCGGAGCAGATAAACCACGCTCCCTATAAGTTAGTATTTGACACCACCGATGAAGCGGCTATCGATAATCATTCCCACCTATAATATGGAGCTGCTGCTGCCAGCCTGCTTAGACTCTATAGTCAACTCGCCGGCATTGCCTCTGCTCGATGTTGTTGTCGTCAATGACGGCAGCCGCGATAGCTCACTCTCTATTGCCAATAGTTATAGTATCCGTTTCCCAGACTCTGTAAGGGTTATTGATAAAACTAACGGCAACTACGGCTCTACGATAAATGCCGCCCTGCCCACTCTAAAAGGCGAGTATGTCAAGATTTTGGATGCCGACGACAGTTTCGATACCGCCTCTTTAGTGTCCTATATCGACTATTTGGAGCAGGTATCCGGTGCTGATATGGTTGTTGGTCCATATATCGAAATTACCAGACACGGGGAGCACAAGGTTGGCTACAACCTCTACTCAAAGCGTATCTACGGCTATGGTAAACCCTATTTAGCCGAGCAGGTTCTCTCCGAGGGTTCTATAGCCTTTTTTGCGATGCACAGTATCGCCTACCGCACAGCTCTGCTTCAACAAATAGAGTACCGACAGAGTGAAGGTATCTCCTACACCGACCAACAATGGTGTTTCTTCCCGATATTCAACATCCAAAACATAGCCTTTACCGATATCGCCCTCTACCGTTACAATCTTGCCCGCGAAGGGCAAACAATGGATAGCGCAGTACAGATACGCAGCATAAACCAGCTATTTGAGGTTGTATGCACCTTAGCCCAGCACCTTGATAACTATGGAAAAGAGCTATCTGTTGCTCGCTACGACTTTCTATCTGATGTAGTTATGCGCCGTATGCGTTCACTGCTACGCAAGTATCTGCTCGATATGGACGATAAGCACTTTGCTATGAGTAACTTTGATAGGGTAGTGACAACTCTTAAAACCTTAGCCCCTGCGCCACTTAAAGCTACTATAAACCCTCTGCTAAGTATTGATTTGCTCGCCTTATGGGAGCGATATAATCGCCGACTACCTCGGTGGGTGCGTAGTGTACTGA
The DNA here is from genome assembly GCA_045592005.1 of Alistipes sp. Lineage (GTDB taxonomy): Bacteria > Bacteroidota > Bacteroidia > Bacteroidales > Rikenellaceae > Alistipes. The sequence continues at coordinate 4,911 of JAZNTY010000127.1, forward strand.
TAGCTACCGACAGTGCTATGCAGCGCATATACCGTCTTCTTTTTAGCTGATTTAATGTATTGATATGTAGGAACTTTAGATGGTTGGTTGTATATTTATTATACAACCTTTACTATTATGAAGAGATTACAACACTACCAGGCTCCCCACATGCGCCTGCTATCTATCAGCCTTGAGAAGGGGTTCTCAGGCTCTGTTGACAGTGATTTTGAGCAACCTGAATATGGAGGGTCTACAGATATGTAGATTATGGCTATGAAAAAACTATACACTCTTTTGCTTCCACTCGTTGCTCTTTTAGCAACCTCTTGCTCTGAAAACTTTACTGAGCAGCCAGTCCTCGACAGCAGCTCTATTGAGTTCTTTGTCGACTTTGGCGATAGTCGCATCAACTTTACCGACCAAAACATCTATAGCTGGGAGGGTAACGAGACACTTGGCGCCTATATTGACTCTACTACACCTTTGGTCAACATTCATGCCCCTGTGCACCTTGAAGATAGCCGCGCAAAATGCCGTATTGCCAACTGCAACTTTAGCAATGGCGATATGTTGTCGGTCTACTATCCGTGGAATGAACTCAACGATGCCAACACCATAGGTGCTGTATCGTTAACAATCCCTGTAGCACAGAAACAGGCAGTGGCTGGCGAATTTACTGTTGAGAATATGCCTATGGTCAGTTCGGCAACAGCCCTAACTCACGGCGCCACAAACCCTACGGTCTATATGCGTCCATTAGCCGGCTTTATTCGCGCCAACATCTACTCCTCGACAGCCTACACCTCAGAGCATGTGCTCTCGGTAAGTTACTCTGACAGTAAAAATCCTATGTCGGGTAACTTTAGTGTTGATATTTCTAAAGTACATAGTTCAGGCGATATCGAAGTCGGTCCTTGCGACAACCACTCTGTAACACTTTCTGTTGCTGAGCCTTACGCTGTGAAAAACAGCCGCGAGGCAACCAAACCGCTCTATATGGTTCTGGCTCCAGGCAAATATCAGGGTCAACTTACGATAACTACCGACAAGGCTATCTATAGTTATACCTACAACTCCACCGTTGCCCGTAACATCTACTATGACCTCAATATCGACCTCGACAAAGCAACCTCTCGTCGCTCAATAGATAGCGAGTGGGGTGGTGGTAATGGTAGCGCCGAGAACCCATACCTGATATCTAAGGCTACAGACCTTAAATTGCTTGCCGAATTGGTAAATAATAGTCAAAGTTATGATAGTTATAACTCTAAGCACTATCGCCAAATCTGCGATATTGACCTCTCGGCAACCCCTTTGACAGCTATTGGAGCCTCTGCTTCGCTTATTTTTACCGGCAGCTATGACGGAGGTGGTTTTACCCTAAGCAACGCTACAATCAGCCCAGCGACTTCAGGAGAGCCTTGTGGTCTATTTGGCTATGCTCTAAATGCTGAGATTAAGAATATTACCGTTAAAGACTTTAATATAAATAGTACCGCCTACTATCAGTCGGCTCTTGTCGGCTGGGCTGACGAGTGTACTATCAGCAACTGCACCATCAAAGGTTTAGTTAACCTATACAGCCTCTATAGTGGCGGTTTTGCTGGTTATATGAGCGGAGGTGTTGTCAAAGATTGCCTTATTGACGGCAGGGTCGAGAACAATGTAAAGGGTATATCTCTTGGGAGTGAGACAAATGTAGGCTACACAGGTGGTTGTGTAGGTCACGCCGCCAACGGAGCCCTTATCGAGAGATGTACCATTTCGGGCGATGTGGCTGTGATGGGTCGTTATGCAGCAGGCGTTGTTGCCCGATTAGAGGAGTCTACCGTACGCGAGTGTAGCATACTAAGCACCGCCGAGATATCCAATGTGTCGCACTACTGCGGCGGTATTGCTGCCATTATGATTGGCAATAGTGCTCTTATCGAAAAGTGTCACTTTGAGGGTCGATTAAACTCCGGATATACTATTACAGGTGGCATCGTAGGTTCCATTAAATCAGGTAAGGTCAGTGGCTGTATCGCAACCGCCACATCCTCTGTTGCCGACGACCAAAATAATGTAGGAGGTATTGCGGGCGAGATTATGACCATTAATGCCACTGATATTGCCCTGATAGATTGTTGTGCATTCTACGGTCAGGTTGAGGGCGCGCATAGTGTTGGTGGCATTGTCGGTTATATTGCCCACACCTCTGACGGAGCCTATGCAGGTGTTACCAACTGCGCGACCATAGGCGGCAAGGTCATATCCAAAGGTGCCTATAACAAGAAATACAACCTTGTAGGAGGCGTTGTGGGTTGGATAACAAAGAGTGTCGGCACCACCGTGGTAGCCTCTTGCGCAGGTCGTGCAGGAAGTATTCATGCAGCCCCTATAAGTGAGTTGGTAGCCACGAAGGAGCTTATTTCAGGTCTTGTAGCCTGCGTTGACAACAAAAAGGGCAGCACTACTCTTTATGGATGCTACACCGACGCTACACGCTCCAATGTCTTTATAGGCTTTGAACCTATCTCAACCAACAATGGCTTACACGGAGCTCTGTTTGGCTACTCTTACTACAATGTAACGCTGACCTCGTGCTACTACAACGACTCGTTAGGCATACACGGCTCAGTGGGCAATAACTACACCTGCACCGAGAGTGGCTGTCAAGCCTTTACCATACCTCAGATGACTGACGGTTCTCTGCTCAGCGCTCTTAATGCCGCTGCTAAAGCCTATGTTCCTTACCCAGGAACCCCTGAAGCACAACAGTGGATTGCCGACGCCAACGGTTATCCTATTCCGAACTCTCTACCTATAGATACTACACCGATACAGGCTGCACCAAAGCGCGTGAGCGTTATTGGCGACTCTATCTCCACTTTTAGAGGTTATATCCCTTATAAATACTCTACATACTATCCTCGCGCCGATGGCACATTCCTCTCGGTAGAGGATATGTATTGGTATCGCCTAATCTACAAGCATATGACCAACGCCCGACTGGAGCGCAATATTGCATATTCAGGTTCGTTGGTAACCAACTCTGATGCAAGCGCGACCACCTATTTCGCTAAGCGATTTATCGACCAAAATGGCGTTGGAGATGCCGATATAGTAATTATCCACGGCGGTACAAACGATTGGAACCGTAACGCTGTAGAGCTTGCTCCTGGAGTAGGCATACGCAATAGTTCCGCCCCATCCGATAGCCAGCTATCACAGCTCTTTGCGGCAGCCGATGCAGCTACCTCTCGCACACAGATTGAAAGCTTAAACGATACCACCTTCTGCGAGGCGTATATCAAGCTTATCAAGCTTGTTATTGAGCGCAACCCAGATGTGAAGATTATCTGCCTTATTGGTGACTATGTAGGCGAGGGCGTGCAGTTAGCTACACACAAAATGGCGGCACACTTCCCTAAGAATGCTCGCTGTGTCGACCTGCGCGCCGTAGGAGGCTTCAACGACTTGGAGACCAATCAATCAAATATGCCAAAGCTATACTACGATGCACAGAGTAATCCAAATCAGTGTCATCCGAACCAAAAGGCTATGGCATTTATGGCCGATAAGATTTACAACGAGTTAGGCGAGTGGCTTGAAAATTAAATATAAGCCATAAAAGATAGAACACTACACCTAAGGACCGTTTTTAATGACGGTCCTTTTTTATTGATAAATAATTACTATCTTTGTACCACATATATAATATACAACAATGAAAGTAGATATTATCAACCGTTCAGGTATGGACCTACCGCAGTACGCCACCGAGCTGAGCGCCGGAATGGATTTGCGTGCCGCCATTGACCAAAGTATCACACTACAACCCTTAGAACGCGCACTTGTTCCTACAGGACTATATGTAGCACTCCCTGCGGGTTATGAGATGCAGGTACGCCCACGCAGCGGTCTTGCGGCTAAGCACGGCATCACTGTACTCAACAGTCCTGGCACAATAGATGCAGACTATCGTGGCGAGATAAAGGTTATCCTGGTAAACCTTTCCAACTCTCCATTTGAGATTGTCCCTGGCGAGCGTATAGCTCAAGCTGTAGTTGCCGCTCACGCCACAGTAGAGTGGAACCAGGTTGATAGCCTTGAGGATACTCAGCGTGGTGCCGGAGGCTTCGGTAGCACAGGCAGATAGGCGAAAAGTCGAAAAAATGTCAATAAAAAATCGCCCTCACAAGTACAACGAGTGGAGAAAAACGCTATTTTTGTGCCATCAAATAACATTGGTTAGTTATGGAAAGAGAAGCAAAAAAGTATGTTGAAGATTTTATGGCGCAAGTCATTGCCCGTAATCCCAACGAGCCTGAGTTTCATCAGGCAGTACGAGAGGTAGCTGAGTCTTTGGCTTCATATATTGTTGCAGACCCAGCTTTGCAGCAACTTAAGATCTTGGAGCGTATAGCAGAGCCTGAGCGTGTAATTATCTTCCGTGTGCCATGGCTCAACGACCGTGGCGAGATTGAGATTAACCGCGGCTTCCGTGTGCAGATGAATAGCGCACTTGGTCCATACAAGGGTGGTATTCGCTTCCACGCCTCTGTAAATCTGAGCATTATGAAATTCCTTGCCTTTGAGCAGACCTTCAAAAACAGCCTTACAACCCTGCCTATGGGAGGCGGCAAGGGTGGCTCTGACTTCAACCCCAAGGGTCGCTCAGACAATGAGGTTATGCGCTTCTGCCAATCATTTATTACCGAGTTATATCGCCACATAGGTCACGACACCGATGTTCCTGCGGGCGATATCGGCGTGGGTGGTCGTGAGATTGGCTATATGTTTGGTCAGTATAAGCCCTCGGGTGACGGGTGTACAGGCACCTTTACCGGTAAGGGTCTGGGTTGGGGCGGCTCATTGCTGCGTCCGGAAGCTACCGGATATGGTCTGTGTTACTTTACTCAGCAGATGCTTGCAACACGCGGCGAGACATTTGAGGGCAAGACAGTCTGCGTATCTGGCTCTGGAAATGTTGCTCAGCACGCTGCCGAGAAGGCTATGCGACTTGGTGCCAAGGTTGTAACACTCTCCGACTCATCTGGCTACATCTACGACCCTGAGGGCTTTACTGAAGAGAAGATACAGTATGTAAAACTGCTTAAAAATATCTACCGTGGTAGAATTAAGGAGTATGTAGACAAATATCCACAGGCTCAATACTTTGCTGGCGAGCGTCCGTGGAGCGTAAAGTGCGACATCGCTCTGCCTTGCGCTACACAGAACGAGCTCAACGGAGAGGAGGCTCAAACTCTTGTAAACAATGGTTGCTTCTGCGTTGCTGAGGGTGCCAATATGCCATCTACACCAGAGGCTATTGAGGTATTCCTCAAAAACAAACTTCTCTATGCTCCTGGCAAAGCATCAAATGCGGGTGGCGTAGCTACTTCAGGTCTTGAGATGTCACAGAACTCTATGCGTATTAAGTGGACAGCCGAGGAGGTAGATGAGAAACTGCACACCATTATGCAAAACATTCACGAGGTATGTACTAAGTACGGCACCG
>JAZNTY010000128.1:0-8966 GCA_045592005.1 Alistipes sp.
CCCTCAGGTTATCGAGATTTGGAACTTAGTATTTATGCAGTTCAACCGCAAGGCTAATGGGTCTCTTGAGAGTCTGCCTGCAAAGCATGTTGATACAGGTATGGGCTTTGAGCGTCTGTGTATGATTATGCAGGGTGTGAAGTCGAACTATGATACCGATGTCTTCCAATCGACTATCAAGGTTTTGTCCGATATGTCGGGTAAGACTTATGGCAAGGAGGAGACTACCGATGTGGCTATGCGTGTTATCGCTGACCACCTCCGCGCTATAGCTTTCTCTATTGCAGACGGTCAGTTGCCGTCTAATGTCAAAGCGGGTTATGTTATCCGCCGTATTCTCCGTCGTGCTGTTCGCTACGGATATACCTACTTGGGTTTCAATTCTCCATTTATCTGTCGTCTTGTTGCTACCCTTGTGGAGCAGATGGGCAGTCAGTATCCAGAGCTTAAGGCACAGCAGGCTCTTATTGAGAAGGTTATCGAGGAGGAGGAAGCTTCATTCCTCCGCACTTTGGCTACAGGCATCAACCTTCTAGAGGGTGTTATCAACAACCTCAACGGTGGTAAGATTTCAGGCAAGGATGCCTTTGTGCTCTATGATACTTACGGCTTCCCTATCGACCTTACCGAACTTATCGCTAAGGAGAAGGGTGTAGAGGTAGACCTTGAGGGCTTTGAGCAGCAGCTTCAGGCTCAAAAAGAGCGTTCCCGCAATGCAGCACAGCAGGATGTTGACGATTGGCAGGAGATTGTAGAGGTTAAGCAGAGTGAATTTGTTGGCTATGATACCCTTGAGTGCGATGTAAAGATTGCCCGCGTACGCCGCGTGCAGAGCAAGGGTAAGACAACATATCAGATGGTATTTGACCGCACACCGTTTTATGGTAACTCTGGTGGTCAGGTTGGCGATACCGGTTATATCGAGAGTGCTAACGAGAAGATTGCTATTGTGGCTACAGAGAAGGAGAATGGTCTTACTATCCACATTGCTACTACCCTACCAGAGAACCTTACCGCTACATTCCGTGCCGTTGTAGACCCTATTAAGCGTCAAAATGCCGCAAATAACCACACTGCAACACACCTTCTACACGCTGCACTGCGTAAAGTTCTGGGTAGTCATGTTGAGCAGAAGGGTTCTATGGTCAGCCCTGACTCTCTTCGTTTCGACTTCTCCCACTTCCAGAAGGTTACTCCGGAGCAGTTGCGCGAGGTTGAGAGCCTTGTAAACCGTGCTGTTAGAGCAAACGACCCACTCGTTGAGAAGCGCGATGCTACCCAGGAGGAGGCTAAGGCTGCCGGTGCTATGATGCTCTTTGGCGAGAAATATGGCGACAAGGTTCGTATGGTTCGCTTTGGCGAGTCTGTGGAGCTTTGTGGAGGCACTCACACTTCGGCTACAGGAAATATCGGTTTTGTAAAGATTGTTAGCGAGAGCGCTATTTCTGCCGGCGTTCGCCGTATTGAGGCTGTTACCGGCGAGGCTGCTGAGAAGCTTCTCTATATTGCCGAGGATACTATACACGCAGCAGCCGAGGTTGTTGGCAATCCAAAGCTCGTTGACGCTGTTCGCCGCCTTGTAGAGAGCAATGAGAGCCTTAATAAGGAACTTGAGGCTATTCGTAAGGAGCAGGTGGCTTCTCTTGCGGAGAGTATTCTTGCCACTGCACCAGAGTCTGAAGAGTATACCATTGTTGCTCGTCAGCTGCCACGCCCAACAGAGTTCCTTAAAGATTTGGCTTACTATTTGCGCTCAAAGCGTGATAATCTCATACTTATTCTCGGTTCAAGCGTAGAGGGCAAGGCTACACTGATGATTATGCTCGGCGATGCTGTTGTTGCTAAGGGCGTTGACGCAGGTGCTGTTGTTCGTGAGGCTGCAAAGCTTATCAACGGTGGCGGTGGCGGTCAGAAGTTCTTCGCTACAGCGGGCGGTAAGAACCCTGACGGCTTGCAGGCAGCTATCGACAAGGCTGTGGAGATTATAAAAGAGAAATTGTAATTTAATAAAGATATGGCAAATAAAGTTTTATTGATGATTCTCGACGGATGGGGAATTGGAAATCACACTAAGTCGGATGCTATCTATTCGACCAATCCGCAGTTTATTAACGACCTGACAGAGGCTTATCCTCACGCCCAGCTACGCACCGATGGCGAGAATGTAGGTCTTCCAGAGGGTCAGATGGGCAACTCTGAGGTAGGTCACCTCAATATTGGCGCTGGTCGTGTAGTTTATCAGGACCTTGTGAAGATTAACCGCGCTTGCCGCGACAACTCCATTCTCGATAACCCTGAGGTTGTTGCAGCCTTTGAGTACGCTAAGACAAATGGTGTGAATGTTCACTTTATGGGTCTCACCTCAGACGGTGGCGTACACTCATCACTTGACCACCTCTTTAAGCTTTGCGATATCAGCAAGCACTATGGCATTGAGAATACCTTTATTCACTGCTTTATGGACGGTCGTGACACAGACCCTAAGAGCGGCAAGGGCTTTATTGAGGCTTTGGAGAACCATCTTAAGGGTTCAGCCGGCACTATTGCCTCTATCATCGGTCGTTACTACGCTATGGACCGTGATAAGCGTTGGGAGCGCGTAAAGGTTGCCTATGACCAACTCGTTGAAGGTGTGGGCGAGAAGACCACCGATATGGTTGCAGCAATGCAGAAGTCTTATGACGAGGGCGTTACTGATGAGTTCGTTAAGCCAATTGTTCGCGTAGACGAGAACGGTAACCCTGTTGGCACTATCAAGCCAAACGATATGGTTATCTTCTTTAACTATCGTAACGACCGCGCTCGTGAGATTACAGTAGCTCTTACACAGCAGGATATGCCAGAGCAGGGTATGCACACAATGCCGCTCTACTACTGCTGTATGACTCCATACGACGCATCATTTACCGGTCTGCACATCCTCTTTGATAAGGAGAATGTAAATAACACTATCGGCGAGGTTGTATCTAACTTAGGACTCTCTCAACTCCGTATTGCCGAGACTGAGAAGTATGCCCATGTAACCTTCTTCCTCAATGGTGGTCGTGAGGCTGAGTTTGAGGGCGAAAGTCGTATCCTTGTTGCCTCTCCAAAGGTTTCCACCTACGATTTGCAGCCTGAGATGAGCGCATATGAGGTTGCTGATAAACTTGTTGTAGCTCTTGACTCTCAGAAGTACGACTTTATCTGTCTCAACTTCGCAAATGGCGATATGGTTGGTCATACAGGCATCTATGAGGCTATCGAGAAGGCTGTAAAGGCTGTCGACAGCTGCGTGGAGAAGGTTGTTACTGCTGCAAAGGCAAACGGTTATGAGGTTGTTATGATTGCTGACCACGGTAATGCCGATAATGCAATCAACCCAGACGGCACACCAAACACTGCTCACTCACTCAATCCGGTACCGATTGTAGTTGTATCAGAGCGTGTAGCTAAGGTGGAGGATGGCATCCTTGCCGATGTAGCTCCAACAGTTCTCAACCTTATGGGCGTTGAGCAGCCTAAGGAGATGACCGGTCACTCTCTTGTTGAGATGAAGTAATCCAAATAGTAAGTAATAAATAATGAAGATATGGTAATATTGGTTCTAAACTGTGGCAGCTCGTCAATTAAATATCAGGTCATTGACATCTGCCAGGATGGTCACACTCTATTGGCTAAGGGTCTTGTGGAGCGTATCGGTCTTGCCGAAGGCGATTTAACCCACAAACCTGTAGGTAAAGATGTATTTCATCTACACCAGCCTATCGCTGACCACACCACAGGTATTCGTTTAGTATTGGATGCACTGACAGACTCAGTTCACGGCGTTATTACCTCACTTGACGAGGTTAAGGCAGTAGGTCATCGTGTGGCTCACGGTGGAGAGTTTTTTGCCCAGAGTTGCGTTGTAAATGATGATGTGAAGCAGAAAATACGCTCACTATTTGACATCGCTCCACTCCACAATCCGGCAAACCTTGAGGGTATACTCTCTATTGAGAAGGTGTTGCCTGAAGTTAAGCAGGTGGCTGTATTCGACACCTCATTCCACCAGACTATTGAGGCTGAGAACTACCTATACGCTCTGCCATATGAGTACTATGAGAAGTATCGTGTGCGCCGCTACGGTTTCCACGGCACAAGTCACAAGTTTGTGGCAAAGGTAGGAGCTCAGTTAGCCGGTTTGGACTTTGAGAGTGCTAAAATTATTACCTGTCATATCGGCAATGGAGCCTCAGTAACCGCTGTAGATGGTGGTAAGAGTGTATGCACCTCTATGGGTTTCTCTCCGGTAGATGGTCTTGTTATGGGTACTCGCTGTGGCGATGTGGACCCTTCAGCACTGCTCTTTATCGCTGAGAAGGAGGGTATGAGCCTTGCCGACATTAATACTATGATAAACAAGCGCTCCGGTGTTGAGGGTCTGAGTGGCGTATCAAGCGATATGCGCGATATTGATGCCGCTTATCATGCTGGTAATCCTCGCGCTATAGTAGCTCGTGACATCTACTACGCTCGCGTAAAGCAGTATATCGGCAAGTATGCAGCCCTTATGGGTGGTGTAGACTTGGTAGTCTTTACAGGCGGTGTAGGCGAAAACTCTTGGGAGTTGCGCCAGGGTGCAACCACAGGTTTGGAGTTTATGGGCATTGAGCTCAATAATAGCATCAATAAGACCACACGCGGTACAGATACAATTATTTCAACAGCTGACTCTAAGGTTGCTGTTGCCGTTGTTGCAACAAATGAGGAGTTGGTTATTGCAACAGATACTTATAATTTAACAAAATAGACTATGAAACATTTACAGGATATTGTCGAGGCTGCCCGTCTGCGTGGCAGAAAGCGTCTTGCTGTGGCTTACGGTCAGGACTCACACACCATTGAGGCTGTCTATGATGCCTATAACGAGGGACTTGTTGAGCCAATTCTTTATGGCGACCGTATTGTTATTGAGCAGGTTTGTAAGCAGATGAATCTTGATAGCTCAGTATTCCAAATTATTGACGAGAAGAACGATGTCAAGGCTGCAACATTAGCAGCTACAGCTGTTAGTACCGGCGAGGCAGATGTGCTGATGAAGGGTATGTTGCCTACAGATAAGTACATGCGTGCCATTCTCAACAAAGACCTCAACCTTTGCCCTCCAAAGGGAGTGTTGAGCCATGTATCTGTCTTTGAGTGGTCAGGATATCACAAACTATTGCTTGCATCCGACATCGCTATCATTCTTCAGCCAGATATCAAGCAGAAGCAAAAGCAGATTGACTACCTCCGTCAGGTAGCTGTAGCTTTGGGTGTGGAGACTCCAAAAATCGGCTGTATAGCCCCTTCTGAGCAGGTACTGCCAGCTTCTGTATCATCTATCGAGGGTGCAATGCTTGCAAAGATGGCAGACCGCGGTCAGCTCGGTAATGTAGTTGTTGATGGACCTCTCTCGCTCGATGTTGCTCTATTTAAGGAGGTTGCCGACCATAAGAAGGTTAAGGGTTCGACTATCGCCGGCGATGTAGATGCGTTGCTCTTCCCAAATATCGAGTCTGGAAATGTATTCTTCAAGTCGGTATCACACCTTGCCGGAGGTGAAATTGCCGCTATCGTTATGGGTGCTAAAGTTCCTTGTGTACTTACCTCACGCGGAGACTCTGCCGCTTCAAAGAAGTACTCTATTGCTTTAGCTTGTCTGCTGGCACGATAAAAAATACCACAATTTACTGCCGAAACTATAGTTGTTATGCACATAGTTTCGGCAGTATTTATAAAACCACTTATAAGAGCATGAAGATACTTATTCTTAATGGCGCCAACCTCAACTTACAAGGCACGCGCGATAAGCAGATATACGGCACTCAGAGTTTCGATAGCTTTATCCCCAAACTTCAGGCTATATATGCCGATGATACGATAGAGTACTTTCAGTCCAATATTGAAGGAGAGATAGTTACTGCGTTGCATCAGGCTATGGGTAGATATGACGGCGTGGTTCTCAATGCAGGTGGTTATACCCACACCTCAGTAGTAATACGCGATGCTATTGCGGCTGTAGAGCTACCAGTGGTGGAGGTGCATATCTCCAATATCGCTGCGCGCGAGTCTTTTCGTCACACTTCGCTTATAGGTGCCGTCGCTTTAGGTTCCATTATCGGCTTTGGATTGGACTCATACCGTTTGGGTATCGAGGCTCTAAAACTGCATCTTCAGAGTCAGAATGGCTGAACAGCTCAGAGATAAAGTTGCTCATGGCGTAGCGTGGAGCGCAGCCGAGAAGATAGGCTCAATGTTGCTGCAAATGGTAGTCAGCATTGTTGTGGCTCGTATGCTTATGCCTCAAGACTTCGGAGTGTTGGCTATACTGACATTCTTTACTGCCTTATCGGTAGTCTTTATCGACAGTGGCTTTTCGCAGACTCTTATTCGAACCTCACAACCTACTGAGGACCAATATAAGACGGTCTTTATCTTCAATATTACCACCTCGCTACTGCTCTATGGTATATTGGTGGCTATAAGTCCACTTATCGCTGCTTACTACAAAGAACCTATTATTACCCATATCGCGCCGGTACTTATGTTACTACTACCACTCAGCGCATTGGCAGTGATACAAAACACCATCTTGGCTCGGCAGTTCCGCTTTGCAACGCTTTCTCGCATAAATTTTACCTCATCTGCCATAGCGGGTATTGTAGCTATAACTATGGCTATATGCGGCTGTGGCGTATGGAGTTTGGTGGCACAACGATTGGCTCTAATAGCTACAAAAACCTGCCTGCTGTGGTGGAAAGGGTCGTGGCGCTATAGTGGATGCTTCAAATGGACGGAACTTAGAGCTATGAGCCACTTTTCACTGCGACTTATGGTGACAGATACAATATCATACCTATATAATAATATTGCCCAACTCTTCATCGGCAAAATTTACTCTGCCTCCACCTTAGGTTATTTCAATCAAGCTCAAAAACTCAAGGAGTTGCCTGTAACCTCGGCAGTGCAGTCGTTCCAAAGTGTTACCTACCCCGCTTTAGCCAATATCAAAGAGAACCCCCAAAAGCTAGCCGACAGCTACTTGCGCGTACTGATGATTACCGCAGGTGTGATGTTTCCCGTAATGGCAGGTATGGCTGTTGTTGCGCCAGACCTATTCGCACTACTACTTGGTCAGCGGTGGATGCCTACAGTGCCATATTTCCAAATTCTCGCTCTATCCGGACTCTTCTACCCCATCTCTACCATATCCTACAACATCCTCAAGGTTGCAAGCAACGGAGAGGTCATACTCAAACTTGAGGTTGCTAAAAAGGCTATTATGACCCTACTTCTCGCCGTGGCTATTCCTCACTCCGTTACCACTGTGGCGTGGGCTCTTACAGCTATGGCAGCTATAGAGCTGATACTCAACCTCGCTGCCTCTCTGAAATTTGTAACTATCACTGCATGGGATATTATACGCGCACTGCTACCTATAGCAGTAATTACTACACTGATGTGCTGTGCCGTCAGTTTTATAGCGGATATTATACCCCAAGCTACTATTCTCCAAAGGCTTATACTCCAAATTCTTGCCGGTATAATTTGTTACATTCTGTTGGCTTTACTCCTAAGACTGCCATTTGCAAAGGATATTGTCGACACCATCCGGAGGATGATTACCAAACAATAAAAGACTAAAGTGACAGAATACTTTGCATATTAATCATAATATGCTATATTTGTGCTCAAATAGCGCACAATCAAAGTTTTATATGTCATTTATTTATTATTTACTTTTAACGGCTGTGTTTTGCATAACACCTGCAGGTGTTATATATCTATGCCGTAAGTTTCCAGTTTTGGAAAAGATTGGTCCGATAATGATTTTATACGCCATTGGTTTGGTTATAGGCAACATCCCTCATATTCCTGACCAGATAAAGGTATTGCAAGATATTATTCCAAGTGTAGTTGTCCCCTTTGCTATACCAATGATGTTATTTTGCTGTCGTTTCTCCTCGAAAGATACGATATTGCAAATCAAAGTTGTCATTAGCGGCTTTATCTCTGTATGTATCGCAGTAATAAGCGGCTATCTGCTTTTTGGACGACATATCAACTTTGGAGCACAAATTGGCGGCATAATCTCCGGTATGTATACGGGAGGAACCATCAATGCGGCAGCTCTGCAAGCGATATTTAAGTTAGATAGCGAAGTCTATATGTTGGTCAACTCATACGATATTATTATCTCATTCCTATACTTTATCTTCCTATTCAGTGTCGGCATACGACTCTTCCGCAGGCTGTATGGGCAAAGAGAGAATAGCTCTCTTTCAAAGAGTGAGCGTGCCGAGATAGATAAAAGCATTGAAGAGGCTAAAGAGAGCTCCTACAGTAGAATTTTCACAAAAGCAGGCGCTATAGAGAGTCTCAAAATATTTACCATTGCTTTGGTTATTGTGGCTCTTTCTGCCGGCATTGCACTACTGCTACCACAAAATTGGTTTATGGTTGTATTCATCTTACTTCTGACAACCATAGGTGTGATAACATCGTTTATCAAGCGAGTAAGAGCACTAACTCTTAGCTACGATATAGGTATGTACTTGATATATATCTTCAGTATTACCATAGCTTCAATGGCTGACTTTTCGCATTTAGATATCAGTCAAGGACTTTACCAGATAGTCTTTATGTCTTTTGCTGTCTTTTTCTCACTATTTTTACACGCTACAATTTGTCGTCTGCTGCGTGTTGATGCCGACTCTATGGTCATCAGCTCCGTAGCCTTTATCAACTCTCCACCTTTTGTCCCGATGGCTGCGGCTGTTATGGGCAACAAGCAGGCACTGATAACAGGTCTTACAGCCGGTATTGTTGGCTATGCTATAGGTAACCATTTCGGATACATTATGGCAGAACTTTTATCCAGACTATAATATGAAAAAAACTACCCTAACCCTACTACTTACCGCCATTGTAGCCACATCATCTGCATTCCCAACAGAGAG
>JAZNTY010000129.1:0-2733 GCA_045592005.1 Alistipes sp.
GCTCGCGACTTTATGCGCATCATCCTGCTGGGAAATATGACTCAGCATATGTATTTGGGTCTTAATGAGCAAATTCGCGCATCGGGATATCCGCAGAAGTCTATGCGAATAATCCTTACAGCTGTTGCTCTTAATCTCTGCCTCAATCCGCTCTTTATCTTTAAGTTTGGCTGGGGCATTAAGGGCTCGGCATTGGCTACTGTAATCTCACAGGCGGTATCTTTCCTTATCGCCAGTTCGCACTTCTGTCAGAAGAGCTCTTTTGTACGCTTCCGCCGTGCAGCCTTTGTTTTAGATTGGAAGATTATCAAGGCTATTATCTCTATCGGTCTTGCTCCGTTTATGGTCAATATCTGTGCATCTTTGGTTGCTGCCTTTGTCAATACGGCACTGCTTAAATATGGCGGTACGGGCGTGCATGATGTTGTGCAGACAACCCACGCTTCGGCAGATATCTTTGTAGGTGCTTATGGTATTGCCAATAGAATAGTGATGCTGCTTATTATGGTTATTCAGGGACTGAATCAGGGTATGCAGCCTATTGTTGGATACAACTATGGCGCTAAACAATATGACCGCGTGCGTAAAGCCCTGTTTATGACTATCGGCTGCGGTATGACCATCTCCACAATCGGTTTCTTGTGTTGCCAACTCTTCCCTCAAACTATAGCAGAACTCTTTGTTGATACCGCTCGTGGTGGCGATGAGACGCTGATGATTGCAGCCGCATCACAGGCGATGAGGATTATCGTTACGATGTTCCCGCTTGTCGGCTTCCAGATTGTCGCTGCTGCATTCTTCCAGTATATCGGACACGCGAAGTTGGCAATTTTCGTCTCTATGACGCGCCAGATGCTCTTTTTGCTACCACTACTATGGATTATCCCACGATATATGGGTGCTATGGGCGTGTGGATATCAATGCCAATTGCCGATTGTGCATCAATTACTCTTGCCGCAATATTACTTGTTAGAGAGCTCCGCAAACTAAGAGCGGAGGCATAAATGTACTCAATGGACTAAATCCTTAAATGGAATTTGCCTGACAAGCCGTTTTCTGTATTATGCTTGCCTTTGAGATTATTGTTTACACAGTAAGTGGATGATACAAAAATCGTCTCTTGCTAAAGTGCAGGAGACGATTTTATTAATAATATATTGTAGATATTCTACATATATTACACTCTTGGTTTACTCCACCTCTACTAGAGTTATATCCTTAGCCAAAACAAAGAGTGAGTAGTGGTCCTTAACCTTAGGCAGCTCAACAGTCTGTCCAGCCTTTACATCTTTGTAATAGATATACTGAGCGCCAATCTTAGCACCGGCAGGAGTTATGGCGCGGGTCTCGGTTGCGCTAATCATCTTCCAGCCGTGCTTGTCGTGGTACTTACGGATATCAGCTGTATTACGAGCTAAACAGTATACACGACCATCAGCCTGTGCGGTAATCTTACCACCTATGGTCTTATGCTTCTTAAGCGACTTTGCGGTTACCATCTTAAAGCCCTCGAACTCCTTAGGATATACCTCAGAGAGCTTTTGCTTAAGGTTTGTCCACATATGAGCACCCTCCTTAAACTCGGACATAGCATAGTAGCCCTTCTTACCCTCAAATGTGATTGCAATATCAGATGCTGGCTCAACATAAGGGCGTGCGCTCAATGAAGAGTTGTTCTTGTCGGTACGGAATGGGAGCAAAGGTAGACCCTCGGCAGAGAATACATTACCTACATCCTCATTAAAGCAATAGCGAACAGCCTTTGGAGCAGTTACGCCTTGAGCAGATACAACAATCTGCTTACCCTCAATCTTAGCCTCTGCAAGATAGAACTTTAAGCGCTTCTCGTTTTCAGGGTCAGTAACACCTACCTGGAAACCATTAATTCTACCCTCTGCGGTGAGAGTTGTTGGTACATTGTCAAATGTAAGGCGTACAGCATCGCCCTCAACAACCATGCTCTTATAAGCAGGGCTACGGAAAGTACCTACATTCTTACCATAGTGCTCGCCTAAAGCGCACAAAGCGAGACGATGAGCAACATCCTTCTTATAGCGTGGGTGAATATCGCCAGGGATATCTACTTGGTCCATAGTACCTACAATCTCGCAGTGAGCAACCTTTTTAGCCGCCTTGTGCTGAGACTCTCTAAGCTGAGCACCTTTGATACCTGTATATGTATAAGGAACGAGCTGAACCACATAGAAAGGCATCTCTGGGTTCTTGAACTCCTCTCTCCATGAGTTAATCAACACCTCCAAAGCGTGTGCATAACCACGAGGAGACGATGATACATTTGCACAACCCTGATACCAAATAACGCCGGCAAATGAGTTGTGGCGGATAGGGTAGATGTTAGCATTGTAGAGCCAAGAGGACTTGCCTGCCCATTTTTTATGCTTAATCTTAGTGCAGTCTTTTGCCACCTTAGGGTCAGCATCGATAACCTCTTTCTTCATCCAGCCCTCGATATAGGTGCCGCCATAAGAGGCATCAACAAGACCTACAGGCACACCCAGAGCCTCCTGAAGTTCCTTACCAAAGCCATAACCTACTGCTGAGAACTCAGCCAAATCTGTTGGGTTACAAACAGTCCACTTTGTGTTCTTACCCTCCTGTGCAGGAATATCGCGCTGAGGGGTTTCTGCCTCAATACGACCGGTGCAGAGCAGGCGTATATTAGGGTTCATTTCGCCCTTGAGGTCACCTTTCATATCAAGGGTCTTGCGTAC
>JAZNTY010000130.1:0-10106 GCA_045592005.1 Alistipes sp.
GATACCCCAACGGCGAATATCAAACCAGCGGAAACCCTCATTTGCGAGCTCAACCATACGCTCATAGCGTAATGCTGAACGCAAACCTTTTTGGTCAGCAGCAGTTAATGCAGGCATACCAGCCTTTGCACGAACAGCCTCAATATCTGACTTAGCTGTAGCGAGGTTGGTGTTGTTCTCGATATTAGCCTCAGCGCGGATAAGGTAGAGCTCAGATAGACGCATAAGAGGGTAACTGAGTACGCAGATAGCCTGAGTTCCGAAGCTGTAGTTGTTGTTTTGAAGTTCAACAATATCAAGATACTTACGCCACAAATAGCCACCAGGACCCTTCTTGCCGTTGGTACCGTACTCTGACTTAGTACCTGTTGCTGTAGAGTTGGTAATCTCCAAGCCGGTGTTGTAGTTCATAATCTTCTTAGCCGAAGGAGCTGTCTGGAACTCAAAACCTAAAGCGCGTGAGCCAGGACGAACTGCAAACAGGTCGAGGCGTGGGTCGCGGTTCTTCCATGGATTTGCAGGGTCATAGAGTGGAGACTCAAGGATAGACTTACCGTCAGTACACTGAATAGCGTCAATCCAATGCTGCGAAGGACCCCAATAAGCACAACCACTGCAAGTACGAGGAGCTGCGTAGTACATAGCGTTATGCTGGTTGCCATCAATAGCGGTGTTAAACTCAAGTACCCACATCATCTCATTGCTGGTCTCAAGCTGGTTAAGACCGAAGAGGTTTGCTGCACTTGGCTCGCCAGCCTCATGGTTCTCACCGCAGAATGAAGTGTCATAGTTGGTCAAAGCATAACCTCCCTCTGCGGCAGCCTGGATAGCCAAATCTGCATACTTAGCAGCATCTGCATACTTACCCCAATTTAGGCAAATACGAGCCTTCAAACCGTAAGCGGTAGCACGACCGATACGGACATTGCCGTAGTCGCTCTTCTTATGACGAGCAGGCAGAGCCTCGATATACTCATCAATAAGGCACTCGGAGAGAATTTTGTCAACAACCTCAGCACGAGGAGTGCGGTCATAAGTCTCGCCCAAAGCAAGTGTGTGGTCAATATAAGGGATATCGCCGAAGAACTGACAGCCCATATCGAATACATAAGCGCGAATACAGAGTAGCTCAGCCTTATACATCTTCATATCCTGCTCACTGATTTGGTTAGCAAGTTTGTCGATGCTGTCAAGCACAAGGCTGATGCGAGCATTGGTTTTGTAGATTTGCTCATAAACCTTCTCAACCAAGCCGCTTGAGGTCTTAAGAGCACCTGTCTGCTGGTGGTTGTAGTTACCTGAAGCTACACGAGGTGCACCAATATCGGAACAGTTATCTTGAATGCCCGGAAGTGGAGTGGATGAGGCATCAAAAGCTGTGAGGTTCTTATATGCTGCAAACAGACCGGACTCAATCTCTGCCTGGCTTGAAGGGAAACCCGAAGCATCAGGACCATTGAGATACTCTCTGTCGATTGTGCAGCTTGCGAACAATCCGCAAATTGCGGCAATTAAAAATATCTTTTTCATAGTCGTATTCGTTAGAATTTAATGTCGAGACCGACAGTGACAGTTCTAATTTGTGGATAGCTGTTAGCGGAACCCAGCGTTGCTGTATCAAACTTAGCACCTGAGCTACCACCGTAGCCAACTTCAGGGTCATAACCATCCCAGAAGTTAGAGAAGGTAAAGAGGTTGTCAGCGCTTACATAGACTGTAACACCCTGCATATGAGCCTTCTTAACGATATGCTTAGGGAGGGAGTAAGCGAGGGTAATATTCTTAATACGCAAGTAAGCTGCGCTCTTCATCCAGAACGAAGAGTCCTGCCAGTTGTTTGTGCTGGTAGCAGAGAGGCGAGGAGTTGTGCCGTTTGGATTTTCTGCATTTGCATGATTGAGGTGCTCCTTACGGAATGTACCACCCTGATGAGAAGGCATTACATAGTAGGTGTTCAAGTAACCGTATGCCTTACCTACGCCCTGGAGCATAACACTCAGGTTCAGACCCTTCCAACCAGCGTTGAAGGTTGCACTATATGTATAACGAGGAATGGTGTTACCTACAATCTTACGGTCGTCAGTGGTAATCTTACCATCGGCGTTTACATCCTCATAGCGGATGTCGCCAATATGCACATCATTACCAAACTGAGGACAGTTTGTATTTACCCAATCAACATCCTCCTGAGTGCGGAGAATACCTAAACTGTTGAGAGCGTAGATGCTTGCGATAGAGTATCCCTGCTCGTTGCGAAGAACACCATCGGTATCAGGCACCTCCATGTGGGTAATCTCGTTGACAACATCAGAGATATTGGCATTTACACCAAATGTCCAGTCGCCCCAACGGTTGTTGTAGCCCAAACCAACCTCCCAACCGGTATTCTTAACCTTACCGGCATTCTGATAAGGTGCATTTACACCATTGCCTAAAGGCAGGTTGAGGGTCATAAGGATACCGTCAGTATACTTCTGATACCAATCGGCAGTGATATTGAACTTACCCCACAAAGTTGCATCTAAACCAACATCGAGAACGGTAGTGGTCTCCCAGCGGATGTCAGAGTTGGCCATAGTATTAAGGGTAACGATAGGGTAGATGTTGCCACCCATAGAGATATTACCTGTAGCGAGGTTCTGTGAGAATGGATAGTAAGAAGCCGCATCGCTGCTACCTGCTAAGTTCTGACTACCCAAAGTACCATAAGATGCGCGGATTTTCAAAGCATCGAGAACATCCTTAGCCTCCTCCATCCATGGCTCCTCAGAGATACGCCAAGCAGCTGAAACAGATGGGAAGTAGCCCCAACGGTTGTTCTTGATAAAGCGTGAAGAACCATCAATACGCAGGTTAGCCTCAAACAGATAGCGCTCCTTATAGTTGTAGTTTATACGACCAAAGAAAGATTGAACAACCCACTGATACTGATAACCGTTGTTAGATTGGTTCTCAATCTCGCCGGCAGTAATTTGGTCATACTCATAGTTAAATACCTCACGATATGCACTTAGATACTTTGTGTCGTAGGTGTTGCGCTCGGTACCGAGCAAAACCTTAAGGTTGTGGTCCTTGAAGTCCTTGTCGAAGGTAACCAAGAAGTTGTAGTTACCGTAGAATGTACGACGACCTGAATCGGTAAGGGTGTGGAATGGCTGTGAAGTAAGAGTAGCAGTACCCTCAGGGTCCTGATAAGTAGTTACAGAACGCTTCCAGTTGTGAGCATTGTTGGTAATATAGCGAGGAGCAACCATACCCTGAAGTGTGAGCCATTTTGTAGGCTTGTAAACCAAAGTTGCAGCACCAGTAAGGCGGGTGTAGTTGTTTTTGTTCCAACCACCGTCATTCATCAGTGCAACAGGGTTGTTACCCATCATACCAAGACCGTTAAGCAGACCGGTTGAGTAGTAGCAAGGGATATCTGCCGGACGGGTATTCATATAGTTGAAGATTGTGCTCTGGTAAGGAGATGACTTGCGGTCCGAGTTAGAAAATGCCAAGTCAATCTTCAAAGAGAGCTTCTTATTAATCTTCACATCCATATTGTTACGGAAGTTGTAGCGCTTGAAACCGGTGGTATTGATAATACCCTTGCGGTTAGAGTAACCGAACATTGAACGCATCTTGATACGCTCGGTGTTTGTACTCAGCGATACGGTGTGACGGTGCATAAAGCCTGAACCTTGAAGAATTACATCCTGCCAATTGGTGTTAGGGTATAGGTCTGGGTCCTTGCCCATATTCTCACGATAAGCCGTCATAGATGCTTCGTCGTAAGTAGGGTCTTGACCGTCGTTGATATTCATAGCATTGGTAAGCTCGCGGAACTCAACAGCATTTACAGTCTCAGGGAGGTCTGTAGGCGACTGCCAACCAACCATACCTTTGTATTGGAGAGAGAACTTCTCCTTAGCGGCACGCTTAGTTTGAACCAAGATTACGCCGTTTGCAGCACGCGAACCGTAGATAGCAGCTGAAGCTGCATCCTTGAGGATGGAGATGCTCTCGATGTCCGAAGGTTCGATGCTGTCCAAATCGCCCTCAATGCCGTCGATGAGTACCAGCGGAGCTGTGGAGCTACCACCGAAAGAGTTGACACCGCGGATACGGATAGAACCACCGTCAGCACCCGGAGCACCGGACTGTGAGGTAATGGTTACACCTGGAGCCAAGCCCTGAAGGGCGAGAGATGTTGAGATAACAGGACGCTGCTCGATAGACTCAGCGTTCACTGTAGATACTGCACCGGTCATATTTACGCGCTTCTGAGAGCCGTAACCGACAACTACAACCTCGTCCAGAGCCTTGCTGTCTGAAGCGAGGGTAACCTTGTATGCAGTCTTTTGATTTGTTATGGCAACGGTGGTGGTTTTGTAGCCAATGTAAGAGACTTCAAGGCTCTGTCCTGGCTTAGCAGAGATGGTAAACTCGCCATTGTTACCGGTAGTAGTTCCCCCCCCCTCAAGGAGAGTTCCATTGTCCAAAATAACCACAGTAGCACCGTAAAGTGGAGCACCACTCTCGTCAACAACTGTTCCTCGTACAGAAACCTTCTGCGCAAAGGCGGTCAAACTTGAACAGCACAAAGCAATGGCTAAAAGCACTCTTGCTGAAAGATGTAGAAGTTTTTTCATACGAAAGTTTTTTAGTTAGAATATAGGATTGTGAACCAAAGGTAGTTATTTTTTCTCAAAGAGCAAAAAAAATCTTATAAAAACGGCGACTTGTTGTTAAAATATTACCAATCATAACTCTAATTCGACTATCCACACGAAAAAAGGTCTCTAATTTTGTTAAACTATTAAAAATAGTTACTTTTGTACTCTATGGCGGCGCTATATTTTCATATTCCGTTTTGTAAACGGCTGTGTGGTTATTGTGACTTTATGCGTAGTGTTAAGTTGCGTTATATGCCACAGGTTGTGGAACAAATGGGGTTAGAATTAGCTACGCAGAGTGCTTTGTTGAGTGGTAAACCCATTAAAACCATATATTTTGGAGGAGGGACACCCTCTCTACTTGAACCCTCTGTGGTTGAGCGTCTGATATCGCAGGCGCATAGGTTCTTTGATTGTTCAGCCGTTGAAGAGATAACCATAGAGGTAAATCCGGATGATGTAACAGAAGAGTATGCGACTCAACTTGCTAAGACCTCTGTCAATAGAGTATCGTTGGGTGTGCAATCTGCTGATGACCAATGTCTGCAATTTATGGGTCGTAGACATACGGCTCAGCAAGCTGTGGATGCTGTAAGATGGCTACAGCAAGCCGGTTTTGGGAATATATCTGTTGATTTGATATTTGGCGTGGATGGCTTTGACGCTCGCAGTCTGGAGCGCTCCTTGCATACCATTATCGGTTTGGATGTGCAACATATTTCAGCCTATCATCTAACCATAGAGCCCTCTACGCGCTTTGGTCGACTACTCTCTAAAGGAGAGTTGGCTCAGGTGGGCGAGGAGCAGAGCCAACAGCAGTTTGATATGGTACACAGATATCTTACTGATGCCGGTTTTGAACATTATGAGGTGAGTAACTTCGCTAAGACAGGATACCGCTCAAAGCACAACTCCTCATATTGGTTGGGGGTTGAGTATCTCGGTATAGGTCCGGGTGCGCACTCCTATATCGGTAATCGCCGCCATTGGTGTACCCAAAGTGTTGAAGAGTATATCAATGGTGTGGAGTATGGGTCGGAGGTGCTGAGTACAACGGATATGCTTAACGAATATGTGATGGTCAGCCTGCGCCGTATAGAGGGAATAGACCTTGATTTTGTTGCTCAACATTGGAGCACAAAGGAGCAAGAGAGGCTGATGAGGGCAGTAAAACCATTTGAAGCTGCCGGCTGGGTGGTGTGTAACAATAAAAAAATTGCTATACCGCCAAAACACTTCTTGACCTCCGATATGGTCATTGCAGAGTTGTTTAAGTAATTATTAAATATATACATAGGTAAGATTATTAAAAAATTTTAATAAAACATTTTCAAAATTAAATGTAAAGTGCTATCTTTGCGCCGTGAAATGTTGGAAAATACAAATTATCAGATAATTATGAGTGAAAAAAGATTTACACCCGATACCCTTTTTGAGGTTAGTTGGGAGGTGTGCAATAAGGTTGGCGGTATTCATACCGTTGTAGCAACTAAGGCACTAACAGTAACAAAGCTATTGGGCGATAAGTATATCGTCATAGGTCCTGACTTCTCACAGGACAATGGAAATAGAGAGTTTGAGGAGGATACAACCCTCTTCCGAGCTTGGCGTCAGCAACTTTACAACGAGGGTATTCGTGTGCGAATTGGTCGTTGGAAGGTTGTGGGCTCTCCTATCGCAATACTTATAGATTTTACTACCCACTTTGCTCAGAAAGACGAAATTCTTAAGTCTTTGTGGGACAACTATCATGTAGACTCTCTCTCAGGTCAGTGGGACTATGTGGAGCCTGTACTTTTTGGTCACATTGCAGGTCAGGTTATTGCATCATATGTTGAGAATATTGCTGCTGCTACCGACAAGGTTGTGGCTCACTTCCACGAGTGGATGAGCTGCTCTGGCGGTCTTTATTTGCGTCAGCACTCTCCGTATGTTGCAACAGTGATGACTACACACGCAACAGTTATGGGTCGCTGTATCGCTGGTAATCAGTTGCCGCTCTATGGGAGCCTTACAAAGTTCAATGCCGATGACCTTGCTCGTCAGTTTAATGTTACAGCAAAGCACTCTATCGAGAAGATGGGTGCTCACTACCACGATGCCTTCCTGACTGTAAGCGACATTACCGCTCGTGAGAGTAAGTATCTGCTCGAAAAGGAGGTTGATGTAGTTACTCCAAACGGTTTTGAGAACGACTTTGTTTGGACCGGAGCTGAGTATGATGCTAAGCGTGCAGAGGCTCGTAAGGCTATGATTGGGGTTGCTGAGGCTTGCTTGGGTTGTAAGTTTGATAGGGAGCCACTGATTGTGGGTACCTCTGGTCGCTATGAGTTCCATAATAAGGGCTTGGATGTATTCTTTGAGTCGCTTAAGCGCCTTGCTCAGTCTAATGTTGAGCGCCAGATTTTGGCATATATTACCGTTCCGGCTGCAAATCACGGTGCGCGTACAGACCTTCAGGCTTATTTGAAGGGCGAGGCAGAGAGCGTTGATGCTTCTCAGTATCGCCACTCAACCCACTACTTGGATAACCTGGTGTGGGATCAGGTAGCTAAGGCTATCGCTGAGAATGGTCTGGATGCTGAGGAGTCTAAGGTAAAGGTTATCTTTGTTCCTACTTACCTTAACCAGAACGACGGTATCTTCAATAAGAACTATTATGAGTTGCTTGTTGGTATGGATCTTACCGTATTTGCATCGTACTACGAGCCATGGGGCTATACTCCACTGGAGTCTATCGCTTTCTCAGTGCCTACAATCACTACAACCCTTGCAGGTTTCGGTGTTTGGGCAGCAGGTCTTGAGAACCACGAGGGTATTACTGTTATTGAGCGTAATGACACCAATGGTTCACAGGCTGCGGCTGAGATAGCACTTACCATTCAGCAGTTTGCTTCTCGTCTTGAGGAGGAGGTTGCCGAAATTCGTGCTTCAGTATATGAGGTCTCTAAGTTGGCATTGTGGAAGAACCTCTTCAAGCACTATATGAAGGCTTACCAGGCTGCTATTGAGAGTTGTGTGGCTCGTACCAACCGCGTAGTGTTGGGAGATGGAGGCGCTCGCACAGAGCAGATTAACTTCGTTCGCCAGCAACTCTTTGCTGAGCGCCCTGTATGGCAGCGTGTTATGGTTGAGAAGTCTCTTCCAGAGGTGCTTCGTCCACTTGAGGAGCTGTCACGCAACCTCTGGTGGAGTTGGACTCTGGGTGCTCGCGATTTGTTTGAGTATATCGACAAGGATTTGTGGGTAGAGGTAAATCGTAACCCTATTGCACTGCTGGATAAACTCTCTGTAGAGCGTTTTGCAGAGCTTGAGGCTGATAAGGAGTTCTTGAAGAAGATGGGCGAGGTTTATGCTCAGTTCCAGGAGTATATGAATGAGGCTCCTAAGGCAGAGACTCCAAAAATCGCATACTTCTCTATGGAGTATGGTCTGCACCACACCCTTAAGATTTACTCCGGCGGTCTTGGTATCCTTGCCGGCGACTACCTTAAGGAGGCTTCGGATAAGAATGTACCTATGGTTGCTGTGGGTCTGCTCTATCGTTATGGTTACTTCACACAGCGTCTTTCAGCGCAGGGTGCTCAGGAGGCTGTTTATGACCCTCAGAACTTCTTTAAGCTCCCTATCTCGCCGGTGCGTGATGAGGATGGTAGCTGGGTAACTGTTCAGGTTGCATTTCCTGGTCGTACCCTCTATGCTCGCGTATGGCGTTGTATGGTTGGTCGTACCGCACTCTACCTGCTCGACACAGACTATGAGGCAAATATTGAGGAGGATCGTCAGGTTACACACTACCTCTATGGTGGCGATTGGGAGAACCGTCTTAAGCAGGAGCTCTTGCTCGGCGTAGGTGGTATTCGCGCTTTGAATAAGATGGGTATTAAGCAGGATGTATACCACTGCAATGAGGGTCACGCTGCATTTATCGGTTTGGAGCGTAGCCGTAACCTTATAGCTCGCCAGAAGCTCTCATTCTCAGAGGCTATGGAGGTTGTTCGTAGTTCGTCACTCTTTACCACCCACACCCCTGTACCGGCAGGTCATGACGCATTCCCTGAGTCGATGATCCGTCAGTATATGTCACATTATCCGGATGTGCTGGGTATCACTTGGGACCAGTTTATTAACCTCGGAAAGGTTAATCCAAACGATGTAAACGAGAAGTTCTCAATGTCGGTTTTGGCATGTAATCTTTCACAGGAGGTTAATGGTGTGTCTTGGTTGCACGGAGAGGTTTCAAAGGATATTCTGGGCAATATGTGGCCAGGTTATTTCAAGAACGAGTTGCATATCGGTTATGTAACCAATGGTGTTCACTTCCCAACTTGGACAGCGTCAAATATGCGCCGCCTCTACGCTAAGTACTTCCCAGAGGGCTTTGAGGGTCATCAGTATGATATCCCTGCTTGGCAGAAGGTTAAGGCTATCTCTGATGAGGAGTTGTGGAATGAGCGTATGTTCCTCAAGAACCGCCTGATTAAGACTATCAAGCGTCGCTATACCGATCCGGCACAGGTGCGTTTCGACTCGCCTCGTCAGCTTATTCAGGTTTCAGAGACTATTAAGCCGGAGGTACTTACTATCGGTTTTGCTCGTCGTTTCGCTACCTATAAGCGTGCATATCTGCTCTTTACAAACCTTGACCGTCTGTCAAAGATTGTCAACAACCCAGAGCGTCCAGTACAGTTTATCTTTGCTGGTAAGGCGCATCCAAATGATAAGCCGGGTCAGGACCTTATCAAGCGTATTGTTGAGGTGTCACTTATGCCGGAGTTTGTAGGTAAGATAATCTTCTTGCAGAACTACGATATGGAGCTTGCTCGTCGTATGGTTCAGGGTGTGGATGTATGGCTCAATACTCCAACTAGACCTCTTGAGGCTTCAGGTACTTCAGGCGAGAAGTGTGTTATGAACGGTGTTATGCAGTTCTCAGTGCTCGACGGCTGGTGGGTTGAGGGCTACAAGGAGGGCGCAGGCTGGATGTTGCCTATGGAGCGTACATTCTCCGACCAGCGCTATCAGGATGACCTCGATGCAGAGATGATTTATACTACTATCGAGGAGCAGATTGCCCCTATGTACTATCAGCGTAACGAGAAAGGCATCCCTACAGAGTGGTGTGCTGCTGTGAAGAGTTGTATTGCCGATATTGCATCGAACTTTACAACCAACCGTATGCTTACCGACTATGAGGAGCGCTTCTACAATCAGCTTGCTGAGCGTAAGGGCGTAATGACTGCCGATAACTATATCAAGGCTCGTGAGTTAGCAGCATGGAAGCGTAAGGTCTCTGCTGCTTGGGATAATGTTAAGGTTCTCGATGTTCAGCGTGTGCGCGTTGAGAAGGAGGCGCTGTTTGTGGGCGAGGCATATCGCTTTGAGGTGGCTCTCGATATCGCTAACCTTAAGCCTGAGGATATCGGTGTAGAGTTGGTTGTAGCTAAG
>JAZNTY010000131.1:0-16513 GCA_045592005.1 Alistipes sp.
AATTCCAAATATGGTGATGGCCCTCTGCCTTTGACTCTTATGATGAAGGTTCAAATGATTTTCCACGAGGATTAGAGGTGATGTTATATATTGAATTCAAGGGGTGTAAACTTAAGTTTGCACCCCTCTCTTGTAGTTTACATATATACACACGAGAGGGTAAAGGTGGTAGGAATAAAAAAAGAAGACAACCTTTCGATTGTCTTCTCTGTCGGGGTACCAGGATTCGAACCTGGGACCCTCTGGTCCCAAACCAGATGCGCTAACCGGACTGCGCTACACCCCGTTGTTGTATTGCGAGTGCAAAGGTAGACAAAATTTTTATTCCTGCAAACTTTTTTGTAAAAATTTTTAAGATTTTTTTACGCCCTCCAAAATATACAACACTTTTTACGCTAATAATTACAGAGTTACACAAATTGAAGAAAAAAAATATTATTTTTGTGCTAAAGTTTGCTCAATGATAAAATTATCAATAGTCATAGCCATATTGATGACTCTTTGTGGGTGCACAAACGATTTGCCAGGTATTTTAGGTCGGAGTCGTTTGTCTGTGTCATTTGAAAAGAGAGAGTCGAGAGTGGCTATGGTAGACGATGTGTACTTGTGGTACAGTGGCGACGAAGTGGCTTTGTATAACAATTCCGGAGATGCTCAGTTGTGGGAATATGTTGGTAAAGAGGGACGAGAAAGCGGTTATATAGCCTCTATGGAGAACAATGAACTTATTTCTGGCGATATTGTCGCTCTCTATCCGTATAGAGCCGCTCAAACACTCTTATCAGGACGATTATATGCTACTATTGCGGCTCGGCAATGTTATGACGAGCAGTCAGATTTAATGCTCTCTCGCGCTGTTATGCCTACTACAGAGCTGCTTTTTAAGCCACTTATGGGTTATCTTTGTATTTCGCTGACGGGCGAAGATAGGGTTGAAAGTGTAACTATCCGAGGTAATAACAATGAGATATTGGCAGCAGATGTGGCTATTGACATTGCTACAGGTGTGTTTGAGATAGAGTCGAATGTTGCACAGGAACTGATATTCGATTGTTCGGAGAAGAATATTACCCTCAGCCAAAGTACCACATATCTATATTTTGCTATTGCTCCTCAGCTTTTTGAATTGGGAATTACGGCGACGGTGCTATTTTCTAATGGCTCTGAATTGATTGTAAATTCGTCTAAGCCTTTGAATATAGATAGAGGAGATGTGGTTACACTAATGGCGCATAAGTTGGGGCAGAATGCTGACCGTCAGCGACTCATAGAACTATATAATGCTATGGGTGGCGAGAATTGGAAAAATAACACCAATTGGTGTAGTGACAGACCATTGTCGGAGTGGTATGGCGTCTATACATATCGAGGGCGAGTCTATAAGATTGATCTTATGGATAATAATCTGGTCGGCGTATTGCCACCGAGTCTGTCAGAACTCTCTGAGTTAAAGATACTACAGCTGGCGAAGAATAATATTACAGGTTCCATACCGCAAAGTTACGGCAATATGAAGTCGCTTGGGACACTCTCGCTCTATAATAATCGTATGTCGGGCGAGATACCAACCTCATTAAATAATACGCCCGGTTGGCGCTATACATGGGGTTATGCGATACTCAATAATCGTTATAATAGATACAACCTCTACCAAAGTCAAATTGTAGCCCCTGAGTTTGATTTACGCACTTTGTCGGGTCAAAACCTCAGAGTAGATGCTGACTACTATGCTCAAAATAACTATACCATACTATTTCAATGGTCGGTAGAAAATACAGAGTTTGTGGAGACACTCAAATCACTTTATGAAAGGTATCGACATTACGGTTTGGATATCGTTAGCTGGACTATTGAGGGGTCAAAGGTGGCTCAAACTGTCAGAAATTGTAATATCGAGTGGACTGTAGCTACCGTAAGTGAGGAGAACCCGCTATCGAGATTTAATAACCTCTACTATCCGGTTGGTGTCTATCCTGCCGTTACAATGTTCGATAGTAGTGGACAGTTGGTCTTTAGTGATACATTGGAGAGTCGTGGAAATATAGTTTCGGTGGTAGACAGCTGCTTTGATAGCCTTATTAATACAGACCTCTACTATTCGACAGACTTTTCAGCCGATGGCTCGGTTACTCGGTTGCAGTCCGCAACAGAGGGAGTTGGTATTGATGTGGTGATTATGGGCGATGGCTTTTCGGATAGACTTGTGGCAGATGGTACATATATGCACAATGTTGAGCGTGCTGCGGAGGCTATGTTTGTTGAAGAACCTATGAAGAGCTTTAGGGGGTTGTTTAATATCTACGCTGTTACGACCGTGTCGCTCAATGAGAGTTATGGGCAGAATACCAAAAGTGCTTTGGACTGTTACTTTGGCGAGGGCACTTTGGTCGGAGGTAACGATAAACGCTGCTTCGAGTATGCTAAAAAGGCTGTGGGCGATAAGGATATGGACGATGTACTTATTGTGGTGGTTATCAATAGCGATAGATATGCAGGTACTACCTATAATTACTATCCTGCTGGCGGTAATTATGGTTCGGGCGCGGCTATCGCTTATATTCCTCTTGGTGAGAGTGAACAGGTGTTTGAGGGACTTATCAGCCATGAAGCTGTGGGGCATGGTTTTGCTAAACTTGACGATGAATATGTGTTGGATGGTATGGGTACTATACCTATGGACCAAATAACTTTTAGAAAGCAGCGAGAGGCGTTTGGATGGTATAAAAATACAGATATTCGCCAAAGTGTTCACTTTGTAAAGTGGTCGCACTTGCTTGCCGATAGAGGTTATACGGCAACCGGTTTGGGAGTCTTTGAAGGGGCTTCTACATATGCCTATGGAGTCTTTCGACCCACAGAACAGAGTCTTATGAATAGAAATACCGACGGTTTTAATCCTCCTTCGCGCGAAGCCCTGTACTATCGAATGCACCGCTTGGCTTATGGTGAAAGCTGGGAATATAGCCTTGAGGAGTTCAAAAAATATGATTACATTAACCTTCTGCCGCCAAATAATAGTGCAACCTTAAATGGCGTTGATAATCAAATTATTAATGCTACACACCCGCCTGTGGTTAGATGCTATAATTGGTCTTTTGTCCGATAAAATATTATTTTTAGGCTTAATTTATTTTTAATTTGTGGAACAACGGTAGGAAAAATTTATTACCTTTGCGTTGCAAAAAAAACTAACACACACTAAAGATGAATGGTAGAGTAAAATGGTTTGATAGCAAAAAAGGTTTTGGCTTCTTGATTTGTGAGGATGGCAAAGAGGTTTTTGTTCACTTCTCTGGTATTGTCAAAGAGGGCTTCAAATCTCTCGATGAGGGACAACAAGTAGAGTTTGAAATCGAGGCTGTAGACCGTGGCGAGCAGGCTATCAATGTAACAGTTATTGAGAAGGGCGAATAATTGCTCTCCTCAAAGCAAAACCCCGAAAGTGAAATCTTTCGGGGTTTTGTTATATGTGGGAAGGTGCGTTTGTTACTTCATCAGTTTATGTCAGATATGAAGTAAATTAAAACTCAAAGCAAAGCTGAATACATTCTGTATTTGGTTTGGGGCTATTACCGACGGTAAGCCCCATAAGACGAACCTTTCTACCTATGAAATCGACTTGAGAGAGTAGTTCCTCGCTCACGCTTTTTAGAGTTGGTAGTGAGTCGATAACTGTTGGAAGGGTTTTGGAACGGGTTATCTGTTGGAAATCGTCAAATTTTATCTTCAGCACCACGCTTTTGCCGCTAAATTCGTGTTTGCGGATACGGTTCCATACCTCCTTTCCTACAGCATCAAGTACCTCATATAGTTCAGCTTTATCATCGATATCGGTCAAAAATGTGGTCTCGGCACCGATAGACTTGCGCACTCGGTTAGGCTCTACTGCACGATTGTCCTCGCCTCGTGCATAGCCATAATAGAGACTACCTACCTTGCCAAAGAGTCGCACAAGTGACAGTTCGCTACGCTCTCGCAGGTCTGCACCGGTTTTAATACCCATTTGGTGCATCTTGGCAGCCGTAACTGCGCCTATGCCAAAGAATTTCTCTATGGGTAGCTGTGTGACAAAGTCCTCAACCTGCTCCGGAGTGATGACAAACAGTCCGTTTGGCTTGCGATAGTCAGAGGCTATTTTTGCAAGCATCTTATTTGTGGATACGCCCGCAGATGCTGTTAGGGAGGTGGTTTGTAGTATCTTTTGTTTAATCTCCTGTGCTACAATGGTAGCAGAGCGATGGTGTGACACATCGAGAAAAGCCTCGTCCAAAGAGAGGGGTTCTACAAGGTCTGTATATTGATGAAATATGGCTCTAATCTGTTCCGAAACGGCTTTATATGCTTCAAAGCGAGGTTCTACAAATATCAATTCGGGACAGAGCCTTTTGGCAATTGCTGATGGTTGGGCTGAGTGAACACCAAAGGCGCGCGCTTCATAGCTGGCAGTAGAGACTACACCGCGCCTGCCATTGTGACCTACAGCTATAGGTTTGCCGCGCAGAGCAGGGTTGTCCCTCTGCTCTACGGCGGCAAAAAATGCATCCATATCTATATGGATAATTTTCCTCATTATCAGCTACTTAAGTACGATGATGTTAGCCTTGCTGTTGTCCATATTAGGCATTGTCAATCCTACATTAGCGCCGATATATGTAGGGTCGCAGATGGTATACTTTTTACCATTGACAACAAAGAGGTCGCCATAGACCCCATTAAAGCATACGGCAGTGGCAATATGATCGGGGTAGTCAACGAGAGCAACCTCTAAACCGAGTAGGTCGCGTACAAGTATGGAGTATAGTATAGCTCTATCTTCGCAGTCGCAATAGTCGTAATATAGGCTCTCGTCACCAAAGAGTGGACGCTCGTAGCCAAACTGCTCGCCATCGGTCTTGTACTTAAAGCCGGTCTGGACAAAGTTAATTAGCATATTGGCAGCGGCAATCTCGCTCTTACCCTCTATTGCGGCACTGAGGATAGGGTAGAGCGCGCTTTTAGCCTCCTGGCTGAGGGATGAGTACGAGAAGTTCTCCCAGCGACCTATAGGGAAGGTGTTGTAGAAGTCGATAAGGTTCTTGTTGGCTTCAAAACTGACCTTTAGTGCAGGGTAGCGTATCGATTGATGGGTTTGTGGCTTATTACTATTCGCGTATGGCAATAGAGGCTGATGGTCCATACGGATAGAGAAACCTACTTCGCCTGGAAAGGCTGCCTGGCAGAGATAGAAGGAACCTCCTGGGTAGTTGTCGTCTAAAAAGTAGTAGTTTGTATCATTGAGTTTAACATACTTTTTGCCGTAAATGATAGTCTTGGAGGGCAACATCAAAAATAGCTGCTGACCAACTCTTGCAAGTCGTAGTTGAAAGCCTGCCTGAGTCATTAAATATGCTTGGAGTAACTTGGCGCTATTGCTCCCCTTAGCCTCACAGAACTCCTCGGCTACACACTTTGTAAGTAGAAAATATCCCCAATCGCATAGCCTTAACCCCTTCTTGATGTTCGTACAGTCGAGCAACATCTTGTCAAATCTACCGTCTGAAATCTTGGTCCACGCTTCTGAAACGCTTTTTTCAGTGGCATCAGTCAGAGTAACCTCGCCTGTGCCAACCTTGAGACGGATGTTGCACTTGGCTCCGAAAAACTCTATCGGCATTTGTACTGTCATAGGTTCTGTGTGTGGCGGTGTTACGGGCGTGATTGGGGTAGCCGGTTTAGCTGGTACAACGGGTGTAACAGGGGCTGTTGGTTTAACTATAGGTGTGGGCTTATGAGTGATTTGAGGAGCTTGTGGTTCAGCTGTAGGTGGCGCTACAGGCTGTACGGGAGGGTCATTTTGCGGAGCCTCTATCTCAGGTTCTACAGCAAACTCTTTCCACGCAGCCTTCAAAAACTCGGCATAGTCACTGTTAGCCTTTGTGCGAAAGTCCTTGTATTCATTTGTGCTGCTCTGCTTAAATTGCTCAAACTCCTTGCGAAAGTCGGCGTCGAAGTCAAACTCCTCTTGGGCAACGGTTGTTGAAAGGCAGAGTAGCGATAGAATGGTAGTGATAGTCTGTTTCATAGTTGCAAAAACCGCTGACCGCACCTTGCGATGCAACCAGCGGATAAAAAGTGTGTGGATTATAAAAGTGTGTGGATTATAAATGTTAGTCTACTTTAGACCTAAAGCCTTGTCAAGTTGACCTACAAGCTCGTCGCTCTCCTTCTGTAACTCCTCTCGGATAGCTGCTTGAGTTGCCTGCATAGCTCTCTTGTAGTTGTAAGCTCCTACAAGACGAAGCTCGATAGTCTTAGCCTTCGTCTTGCGGTAAACGGTAACCAAATCAATGATGTTACCGAGCTTAGCTGAGATTAGAGACTTGCCACCAGCAACGGTCTTTACAAGGGATGCAGCCTGCTCCTCACCCAACTGCTTATTGGCAACCTGGTTCTTGATAAGGGCGGTAACATCGGATGACATACGACCGGCAATATCAAGCTTAACCAACTCCATAGCCTGGAAGTGAGCGGCGTCGTAGTTCTCGCCAATAGACATAGCCTCGCCGATAACATACTTAGGATTGTCCATGTCATCCAAAGCCTCTCTAAACTCAAGAGAGCGAGAAATCTGACTTGCCAAAGGTGCATTGCCGATAGGTACCGTCCAACCCTCGGAAGTGTATGACTTTACGGTCTTCTTCAACTCCTTCTTGCTAATCTTAGCCTCTACTGATGAGAAACCCAAAGTAGCAACTAACATCAATACCAAAAATCTTTTCATAGTTGTAACTGTTAAGTGGTTCATATTACAAAATTAAGAAAAACAAACTGATTTCACAAATCTTAGAGCATAATTTTGTAAAAATATTACACTTCCAATCTAAAAAAATGTCATATTTTACTCCTCGGATATAGTTATGGAGAATATCAAGTCGCCAGGACGAATATCGTCAATAACATCTAATCCCTCGATAACCTTACCAAAACAGGTGTGTACGCCATCTAAGTGTTGTGTGTTGGCGCGATTGTGGCAGATAAAAAACTGTGAGCCGCCTGTATCCTTACCTCTGTGAGCCATAGATAGTACACCACGATCGTGATATTGGCGTTCAGCATCGGTTTCGCACTTGATAGTCCAACCAGGACCTCCAGCACCGTTGCCTATAGGACAGCCACCTTGAATAACAAAGTCTGGAATGACTCTGTGGAAGGTCAAACCGTCATAGAAACGCGAGGTGGCAAGTTTCACAAAGTTATCCACAGTAATGGGCGTCTCTTTTTCATAGAGTTCCACCTTCATATCGCCCTTCTCGGTGGAGATTAACGCATATTTCATACTCGTTTATTATTTGTTGCTGATTAACATCTTTGCAAGCTCAGGCATACCTACTGCTGCGCGAGTCTTGATGTGGGTAATGCGACCGCTGTTACCAATATTGACCGATGCAGGGTCTACTATATATATAGGTATGTTGTCGCTGTATAGGTAGTGTACTAAAGAAGCAGCAGGGTAAACGGCAAGCGAGGTGCCTACAATGATAAATATATCAGCTTGTCTTACTATTCTGGCTGCTTGCTCAAACATAGGCACAGCCTCGCCAAAAAAGACTATATGGGGACGAAGCAATGAGCCGTCTGGTGCTCTATCGTCCAAATGCTGCTCCCATCCCTCTATTGGAACAATAAGGTCGGGGTTGGTGCTGCTGCGCAACTTGTTCAATTCTCCGTGTAGGTGTACTACATGAGTTGAGCCGGCTCGCTCGTGTAGGTCATCTACATTCTGTGTTACAACTGCCACATCGAAGTGTTTCTCTAACTCTGCTATGGCATAGTGGGCTGCATTGGGCTCTTTGGAGAGCATATCTCTGCGACGCATATTGTAAAAATCGATAACCTTCTTTCTATCTCTCACTATAGCCTCGGCGGTGCATACCTCCTCAATATGATAATTCTCCCACAAGCCGTCAGAGTCGCGGAAAGTGCTAATGCCGCTATCTGCACTCACTCCGGCGCCGGTAAAAACAACAATTCTCATAGCTTAACTTTTAGTTGCTTATAGGATTTAATCTCTGTCCCATTCTATACGGACAGCAACTACAAAGTTAGAGGGTTTTTGTGATAAAAACAAGACAATTGCGATAAAAAAATATCCTGAAAAAATATTTTACTTTTTTTGATAAAAATTACTTCCAAATACTTGCTAAATCAAAATTATCTTGATACATTTGTCGCAGAGTAATGACTGAATGTATTCTACATATAGACGATGTCTAACTCTTAATACTTGTCCATTATGAAACAGGCAATCAAAAACCAAACACGCAAGATAGCAGCTGTAGCTATCTCATTATTAGTCCTTGTTGGCTGTAAGAGCCGGTATAAGGAGGTTGAACTATTAACTGCTAATCCTCTGTTGGGTATCGAGTGTCAGGAGAATGAAATTCTCTATGTGACTTCCGATAACCAGATTGTTGAATTTGATGCGCAGTCTAATTTTTGCGGCTCGCTAAAAATGCATAAATATGAAAATAATTATGGGCGTATAGTCTTTGATAATTCCATCACATCGATTGTAAGTAAGGCTTTTGAGGAGTGTGATAATTTAATTGCTGTCACTCTGCCCCAAACGGTAACCTCTATTGGGGACGGCGCATTTTTTGATTGTCTAAGTTTGCAGTATCTTAATCTACCCGATGGTATAACCTCTATAGGCGACTCTGCTTTCCAGGGGTGTGAAAATCTTCATTTTGACTCTATGCCGACATCGTTGAAGAGAGTCGGTAGTGCCGCTTTTTGTAACTGTAAGAGGTTGGAGGCAATTACTCTCGGTAATGAAGTGGAGGTATCGACAAAATCGCTTTTTAATGGATGTGAGTCGCTCAAAAGTGTCCATTTGGATGGTCGTATTAAGGAAATTGGCGATAAAATGTTCTTTGGCTGTTATAGTTTGGAGGAGGTGACCTTTCCTCAAACCATTACCACTATCGGCAAATCTGCTTTTAGCACTTGCTACAACCTCAAATCTTTTGTTGTACCCGACAGCGTCACAAGAATATATGACTATGCTTTTTATGAATGTCGCGGTATGAAGAGTATGGTTATCGGAAGTGGGGTAACTCGTATCGATATCTACGCATTTGCAAGATGTGGAGGAGAATTGATAGTTAAGTGTAATATTCCGAACCGCAATGCTGATACTATCTATTTGGAGGACGGACAGCCTTATTCGGAGTATATTGGAGCTTTTGAACACTCTCTGTTTACCAAAGCCACTATTGCAGAGGGTGTTACCTTTATTGGCTCAGAGGCATTTATGGGTAGCTACTTTCTTGAGGAGGTTATTCTGCCATCGACAATCAAAAAGATACGCTATGGAGCCTTTAACTACTGCCACAGCTTAAAGAAGATTGTCTGTCATGCCATACTGCCGCCTTCTGTTGGTATGCAAGCTATGCCAAAAGGTAACTATCAGGTTGTTGTGCCTATGGGTGTAAATCCTGCTCAATGGAAACGCTTCTGTCGACGAGGTGGAACACTGATGTTGGGGACAGTATCAAATAAAGAGATTTTAACGAATGAGTTGTAATAAGCTCTTTTGAACCTGATTTGTAGAACCTTCAAAAGTAATCGAACTATGAATATATTAAAGCTCTCTACGCCGCCGGCAAACCAAATATGGTATACAAGCGGCAATCAATGTATAGTACAACCAAAAGGCTATTTTGGTGCAAATATTATCTCTAATAGCTATGAAAATGGCAAAGGTGTTATTCTCTTTGATGGTGCAGTGACGCAAGTGCCTGCGCGAGCGTGGATGTTTAATAAGCAGCTGGTTCAAGTGGCTCTGCCTCATACGGTACAAAGTATTGGCGAGGCGGCTTGTAACCATTGTGCGATGTTGCAAACCGTCCTATTGTCAGATGGTGTACGACAAATTGAACGAAGGGCATTTGCTATCTCCAAAGCGTTGACCGAATTATATATTCCTGATAGTGTTATATCTATTGGCGATTCGCTATTTGTAGACTGCATTTCGCTTTGTAAGGTACACCTAAGCTCTCATCTTGAGCACTTGCCGGAGCATACTTTTAGGGGTTGCTCATCATTAATCTCGGTGGATATTCCAAGTGGTGTTCAGAGTATCGGAAGTAGTACTTTTAGAAGTTGTGTGTCATTGGTAGAGTTGCATCTGCCTGATGCTATAACAACACTTCCAGGTGATATGTGTTTTAATTGTACTTCGTTGGTAGATGTAACCTTTTCGGAGCGTGTGAAACAGATAGGTGCTTGCGCTTTTGAAGGGTGTAAATCGCTTACTCATATCAATTTGCCGAGCGGAATAGAGCAAATTCCATTTAGATGTTTTAAGAATTGCTGGTCATTGAAAGATATTGTTATTCCGCACGGTGTGGAGTTATTGGCTAAAGAGTGTTTCTTTAATGCATATTCATTGGAAAGCGTTTCCATTGCGCCTACTGTCAAAGTGATTGAAGGGAATGTCTTTGAATGGTGTAAGAAACTAAAATCGTTGACTATGCCTGACTCTGTTGTGCGTGTTGACGAGGCGGTGTTTAGAGGGTGCATTGCGTTGGAGAATATTACATTGAGTAATAACTTAACAGATTTAAGTTGTGGTTTGTTTGGTGGGTGTGAGTCGCTAAAGAGTATCTATCTGCCCGATAGTGTCATCTCTATTGGTATGGCAACTTTTACCCATTGTCATAACTTGATGGAAGTAAGTGGCGCTAAAAGACTGATGTTTATCGAAAAAGATGCTTTTTATGGATGCTCGGCTCTTAAACAATTGCCTATTACAAATAGTAATACTGTTGCGGGACCAATGCCTTTTGAAGTGAGCGTGAACCTTAAAAATCATTCACTCTTTGTGGAATTTGGATTGGATGGATATTGGCAGCAGATGCAGACGATAACATCAATATATGTACCTGAAGGTGTGGTAATAAAGTACTGGAATGTCGCTATTTGCTCTAATTTGAAATCGGTCTTTTCGCCCTCATTAATACCTCCTGTAGTTAAACGCTACCACCAATTTGTGCCATCATATTTTCCACCTACACCAGCTCCTGATTTTAGAATTTATGTTCCGCGCCAAAGTGTTGAGCTCTATCGCAAAGCTGAATTATGGAGCGAATATGCAGATAGAATTGTGGCTATTGATTACTTGTAGTCGGCGTTATGCATAAGTGAAGTGCCTACTTTATGAAAAGGGCGTGTTCCACAAATGTTGGACACGCCCTTTGGTTGTTTAGTGTGTGAACACCTTGCCCCACTGCTTTTCGCGCTTTTCGTATGCAAGGCGAGAGGTGGTTGGGTATTTTAATTTCTCGAACTCCTTGACAGCATTCTCAATATCGCTAAGTAGCATATCTGCCATATCGCGAGTCATACCGTGGCGTACTACTACACGCATAACCACCATATCTTCGATATTTTTAGGCATCGTGTATGCTGGAACCATCCAACCGGTCTGTTGTAATGCTGATTGTAGGTCGTAGAGGGTCCATTTG
Organism: Alistipes sp.; assembly: GCA_045592005.1. GTDB lineage: Bacteria > Bacteroidota > Bacteroidia > Bacteroidales > Rikenellaceae > Alistipes. The sequence continues at coordinate 11,508 of JAZNTY010000131.1, forward strand.
GCGTGCTTGTCATACTCCGGGTTCATATACCATATAAAGAGCGGGTTGTCCACGGACTCGGAGTAGTTGCTGAAACATTTTATTTTGCCGATCTTTGAGTGGCAGTATCGGGCAATCTCCATAGAGTCTGTCTGTATCTGTTTGTAGCCTTCAAAACCATATCGGATAAAGTTGTAGTACTGTCCAAGTATTTGTGCTGCTGGGCGTGAGAAGTTTAGACCTACCTGAGAGATATTAGCGCCGAGATAGTTTACAGAGAATGACATTTGTTCAGGAAGATACTCTTTGTCGCGCCAAACTACCCAGCCAAGACCAGGGTATACCAAGCCATATTTGTGTCCTGAGGTGGATATAGACAATACCCATTTGAGTCTGAAATCCCACTTATATTCGGGCTTGACAAATGGTAGTATAAAGCCTCCGGAGGCGGCATCGACATGTATTGGAATATCGTATCCTGTTTTGGCGTTGTATTTGTCCAACTCGTTATTCAGAGCCTCGATATCGTCGTTAAGTCCGGTCCAGGTTACACCTACTATGGGTACTATGCATATAGTGTTTTCGTCGCATAATTTTATGGCGTCATCAGCACATAGTGTCGGCTTGTCGAGCGATATAGGTACTGTACGCATCTCTACATCCCACAGTTGGCAGAACTTCTCCCATACCACCTGAAAGGCTGTGCTCATAACCAAGTTTGGTTTGTCGCAGCTCTTACCTTGACTCTTTCTCTTTGCTTTCCACCGCAGTAGGGCAGCTACGCCACCAAGCATACATGCCTCTGAGGAGCCTATGCCTATGGCGCCACTCTTCCACTTGCTCTTTTCAGGAGTGTGCCATAGGTTGGCGATGATGTTGATGCATCTGCCACACATCACAGCAACGCGGGGATACTCTGTTTGGTCAATATAGTTGATGTCGATAGCCTCGTTCATCAGCTTTGTGGCATATTCGTCCATATAGGTGGTAACGAAAGTTGCCAAGTTGAGCCTCGGCTGTGTTTGGGGATAAGTTTCGTCTTTAACTGTTTGGTAAGCTGTCTGTGGGTCTACACCCTTTTGAGGGATGACCTCTACCGGCGCACTACAGAGCGCCGCACTGGAAGATTTTGTGTTCATAGCATTACGATTTATAGATTACATAGTTGCTATTCCATAAATCAAGCCAAAAAAAAGAGTCCATTCTCATTGAACAGACTCTAATAGTAGCTATTTGACGCTCTACTCCTTATTGAAATAGATATCCAGCAACTCTTTTGCGGCTATAAATGAACTAAGGCGGGCGTCGAGAACTCGCTGCTCCACATCGGCTATGCAACTCTCGATTTTAGGGTTGAGGTAAAAACTACTCTTCAGAGCCTCGTTAATACTCTCGTACATCCAATATTTATTCTGCTCGTTACGGTGAGCCTCAAAATATCCGTTACGCTTTATATGCTCAAGGTAGTCCTCTACGCCACTCCAAACCTCCTCTAAACCGGTTTTTTCGACAGAGGAACAAGTAAATACCTTAGCGCTCCAGCCGGACTCAGGAAGAGGGAAGAGGTGTAGGGCATTTTGATACTGCACTTTAGCGAGGTTTGCCTTGTGAATATTCTCGCCATCTGCCTTAGTGATAACCATAATATCAGCCATTTCCATAATACCTCGCTTTATACCCTGAAGTTCGTCGCCGGCACCTGAAATTTGTAACATCATAAACATATCGACCATAGAGTGCACAGCCGTCTCAGATTGACCAACACCAACAGTCTCAATGAATATAACATCAAAACCGGCAGCCTCGCAGAGCACTATTGTCTCGCGTGTTTTGCGGGCTACACCACCCAATGAACCGGCGGAAGGGGAGGGGCGTACAAAAACATCGGGATTGTTGCAGATGCTCTCCATGCGAGTCTTGTCTCCCAAAATGGAACCTCCGCTGCGCTCAGAACTTGGGTCTATTGCAAGCACAGCCAAACGGTGGTGCATAGAGGTAACCATATTTCCCACAGCCTCGATAAAGGTCGACTTACCGGCACCAGGAACACCTGTAATGCCTATGCGCACTGAATTGCCGGCGTATGGTAGACACCGCTCAATAATCTGCTGAGCCTGAGCGTAGTTGTCTGGGTTATTGCTCTCGATTAGGGTTATAGCCTGCGAGAGGATGGTAATGTTGTGGTTCAGAATACCTTCGACATACTCATCGGTAGTGAGTTTGCGCTTGCGTTTGCGGATAAAGTAGGGATTTACCGACGGTTGGTCCTCTACGCCTGTAGTTACAGCAAGGGCGCTGTCGTGGTGGGTGTCGAGATACTCTTTCTCGTAGTGTTCTATCTTTGTGAAGTCCATCTGTTGATTATTTTAATGACTCTGTTACTATCTACTCTTTGAGGGTTGCCAAACCATAACACTCGGCGCTTAGTGTCCATAATAACACCAAAGGGCGCATAGTCTATGCCGTATTTTTGAAATACCTTGGTGGCGTTGGGATATATTGTAATACCCTGCTCTCTAAGCTGCTTCAGCCAAGGCTGATATTCTCCCTCTTTCTCTCGCGTGAGTAGCACCATCTTGATGTTGCTAAACTGCGCTATGACTTTATTGATGTTGCCTGTGGTAGTTAGACAGGGCTGACTTGCTGAGTGTATAAAGCCCATGTAGAGGTACTCATGCTCTTCGAACTGCGATTTGTGCAGCTTGAGCTTCGGAGCACGCTCGCCAAGAGCTAAACTCTGCGCTGAGCAGGGAGCGACAAGGCTGATGAATAGAAGTATGGCAATAATCGTCCTCATATAAGCCACGAAGGTAGGTAAATTTTACTAAAAAAGCAAGAACTTTATCAAATAGATAAATTTTGCGAAAATTCCTCTCTAATAATTTTTTTTGACCCAAAAAAAAGGTTATCTTTGCGCGGTTTACACAAATAATGTACTAAGTAACAATTTTAATAACAATAATCATTAACTTAAACACTAATCATTATGAAAGTATCTCACATCGAGCATCTAGGTATCGCTGTTAAGAGCCTTGATGAAGCTATTCCTTATTGGGAGAATGTATTGGGTCTAAAGTGTTATAAAGTAGAGGAGGTTGCAGACCAGAAGGTTCGCACCGCTTTCTTTATGCTTGGTCAGACCAAAATAGAGTTGTTGGAGCCTACTTGCGAGGAGTCAACTATTGCTAAGTTTATCGAGAATAAGGGTATTGGTATCCACCATATGGCTCTTGCTTGCGAGAATATCGAGGAGCAACTTGCAGATGCTGCTGAGAAGGGTCTTCGTCTTATCGATGCTACTCCACGCAAGGGTGCTGACGATATGACTATTGCTTTCCTCCATCCAAAGTCAACTCAGGGTATCCTTACAGAGTTGTGTGAAAAGAAATAATTTTAAAATTTCATAAATACTATGAGCGAAATTCAGAATAAAATCAACAAACTCATCGAGAACCGCGAAACGGCTCGTTTGGGTGGTGGCGAGAAGGCTATTGAGAAGCAGCACGAGAAGGGTAAGTTCACAGCTCGTGAGCGTATTGAGATGTTGCTTGATGAGGGTAGCTTTGAGGAGTTTGATATGTTCGTAACCCACCGTTGCTACGACTTCGGTATGGAGAAGAAGCACACCTTTGGTGACGGCGTAGTTACCGGTTATGGTACCATTGACGGTCGTTTGGTTTATGTCTTTGCACAGGACCTTACAGTAACTGCTGGTTCACTTTCACTTGCTCTTGCTGACAAGATTTGTAAGGTTATGGATATGGCTATGCGTAACGGTGCACCATGCATCGGTCTTAACGACTCTGGTGGTGCTCGTATCCAGGAGGGTGTAAACGCTCTTGCAGGTTATGCAAATATCTTCCAGCGTAATGTAATGGCTTCTGGCGTTATCCCACAGATCTCTGCTATCTTCGGACCTTGCGCAGGTGGTGCTGTATACTCTCCGGCTCTTACTGACTTCATCATTATGAAGAAGAACACCTCCAATATGTTTCTTACCGGTCCTAAGGTTGTTAAGACCGTTACAGGCGAAGATGTTACTCAGGAGCAGCTCGGTGGTGCTACTGTTCACGCTACAAAGTCAGGCGTTGCTCAGTTTGCAGTAGATACTGAGGAGGAGGGTATTGCACTTATCCGCAAGCTCATCTCTTATATGCCACAGAACAATATGGAGGATGCTCCACTTGCAGTTTGCACAGATAGCATCGCTCGTCTTGAGGATTCACTGAACGAGATTATCCCAGAGAATCCAAATCAGGCATACGATATGTACGAGGTTATCAAGGCTATCGTTGATAATGGCGACTATCTTGAGTCATCTGCAGCTTATGCAAAGAATATCATCACTTGCTTTGCTCGCTTCAACGGCCAGAGCGTAGGTATTATCGCAAACCAGCCTAAGTTTATGGCAGGTGTTCTTGATATCAACGCTTCTCGTAAGGCAGCACGCTTTGTTCGCTTCTGCGACGCGTTCAATATTCCTATCGTAACCCTTGTAGATGTTCCAGGCTTCCTCCCAGGTACTACTCAGGAGTATGGTGGCGTAATTACTCACGGTGCAAAGCTTCTGTTTGCATACTGCGAGGCTACAGTGCCAAAGGTAACTGTTACTCTTCGTAAGGCTTACGGTGGTGCATACATCGTTATGTCATCTAAGCACATTCGTGGCGATATTAACTACGCTTGGCCAATGGCTGAGATTGCAGTTATGGGTGCAAGTGGTGCTGTTGAGGTACTTCACGCAAAGGCTCTGGCTGCATTTACTGACCCAGAGGAGAAGGCTAAGTTTATTGCAGAGAAGGAGCAGGAGTACAAGGATCTGTTCTCAAATCCATACAACGCAGCTCGTTACGGATATATTGACGATGTTATCGAGCCACGTAACACTCGTTTCCGTATTATCCGCGCTCTTCAGTCACTTGCTACAAAGCGTCTGCAGAACCCAGCTAAGAAACACTCTAACATTCCATTGTAAAAACCGTTTGATTTATGGATAATTTTGCAAATGTAGGTTGGTCAGAGATGCT
>JAZNTY010000132.1:0-11929 GCA_045592005.1 Alistipes sp.
GACATGGCTACGATCCGACTTCTATCGTAGCTCCTAAGCTCACCGAACTTCAGAAGTTGTATGAGTACAAGCCTGCTAAGAGCTACAGAAGCCGTACTGCACTGCCTTTGACCAAGAGTATGGAGCAGATGGAGGTTGTAGAGTTGAAACTCGTCACTCCGGAGCAGATTAAGCAGACGAAAATTGAGTCGGCTGAGAGGCGTTACAGACGCAAGTAAAACTGCACACTATAGTCAGAAACTCTCCTTAGGGGGAGTTTCTGCATATACACTAAAGATATGAAGAGATTATTTTGTTTCGTTGCAGCTTCGTTATCACTGCTCACGGTCTGGGCTCAGATAAATCTGGGCGAGAAGGGTGGTGTTATCTCTGGTAGTGTTGAGAGTAACAATATTGTCTATTTCAATGACAAGGCTCTCTCTACTCCAGCCCCCGATACCCATTTTGGCTCGAATGACTACCTGAAGGTCAACTATGCCATTGACCGCTTTAGCGCCGGTATTCAGGTGGAGACCTATCTGCCCGCGTTGCAGGGTTATGAGATTGGTCAGTATGGTCGCCAATTTAAGGTGCTTCTGCCGATGATTTATGCCCGCTGGCAGGATGAAAACTACTCTGTTACAGCCGGAAACTTCTATGAGCAGTTTGGTAACGGTTTGGTTTTTCGTAGCTTTGAAGACCGTCAGTTGGGTCTTAATAATAGCCTTGTAGGTCTGCGTGCTACGGCAAATATAGGCAAATATGTCGCTATAAAGGCGCTCTACGGTAAACCTCGCCTCTATAACTCGTATGCCCATAGCTGGGTTGGCGGTGCTGACCTGAGCCTTTCGTTAGGCGATATGTGTGGCTTTAATAAGGGTGCGCTATTTATTGAGGGTAGCTATGTAAACCGTTTAGAGAGCCTTACAAAGGACCAGACTTTGGACTTTGTATCGCGCGGTATGGACTCCAAGTTACTTAATCTCTACTCTGCCCGCCTAAACTTCGATATTTCGGGCTTTACCCTGCGTGGTGAGTATGTATATAAGGATAAGGACCTTATTACTCCAGCCTCCGCTCAAGCTCTGTCGGGTCAGGCGGCATATGGCGAGGTAGGATATGTGGGTAAAGGCATCAGCTTTACCGCTTCGGCGCGTATGCTGGATAATATGGGTACACTGCTCTCGCTCTATGGCTCAGGTACAGGCAATATGCTCAACTACCTGCCGGCGCTTACCCGTCAGTATACCTATATGCTCGCCAATCTAAATCCTTATCAGGTAAATGTTGAGGGCGAGATAGGTGGTCAGGCGGACCTCTACTACACATATCGTAGCAAGACCAACCGCTACCGTTATTGGAACTTCCATGTTAACTATTCGACCTACTACACTCTCCATAAGTCGCAGTCAAAGTTGGGTAACCGAGAGCGTTTGTGGCAGGATATCAACTTCGATGTAGAGCGTCAGTGGTCGAAGAAACTCAAGACTACCTTCCTCTTCTCTTTCCAGGAGTGGAACCCATATCACGGCTACCACCACCGCACCTATGTGTCGAATATCTTTGTTGCCGATGTTCAGTATAAGTTTGACCGTAAAAAGTCGCTACGCGTAGAGGCTCAGTACCTCCTTTCTGGCGAGGCGGAGGGCGATTGGGTTGCCGGTTTGGTCGAGTTTAATATGGCACCGCGCTGGAGTTTCTTTGTGAGCGATATGTATAACCACGGTCGTGCAGAATTGGGTACAAAGAAGAACTACTACTCTGTGGGTGGTAGCTTTACGATTAAACGCACACGCATACAGCTCAGCTATGGTCGTAACCGTGCCGGTTATATCTGTTCGGGCGGTGTGTGTCGCTACTCTCCGGAGTATAACGGTATAAATTTGGCAGTAACAGCTTCATTCTAACGCTATGAGAAAGTTATTATACACTATGGTTGCACTCTTTGCAGCCCTTACAGCAACCTCCTGCCTCTATGGTGTGGGTACAGACCAGGATGTGGAGGTGGAGAATACCTCAGGCTTTAAGGTCGAGGTCTCAGCTACGGTAATCTCCTCAAATGGCGAGGATGTAGCCCAATTCCGAGCTCTGTTTAATGGCGAGGATGTCGCTGCTGAGGCTACGCTCTATGATGCAGCTTCCGATGAGCCCTATGAGGAGCTGAGCTTCTCAACCTATGCCGCAGGAACATATCAGTTCTATGTAACATATGGCGAGTATCGCAGTGATGTTATCACTGTTACCGCAAAGATGGATATCGATTTGTCTGATAAACAAGAGGAGGGACTCTCTGTAAGCCTCTCTACAAATCTTGTGCAGGTGGGCAAGGGCTACGCAGCCTTTATTGTCCGCTATAACGGTAAGGTGCTTACCGCTGACGAGGTTCTCAAACTCTCTATCTATGATGCTCAAAATGACGAGAATTATACCATTGAACAGAATGGTGTAGGGGCGCTCTTTACCTATGTTGTAGCTACGGATGATAGCGGCGTAGAGTATATATTACCGGCTTACTCGCCAAATCAGGTGGGTACTAAGAGTTTCTGGGTAAGTTATAAGAAAATTTATAATACTCGAACAAAACCGGTGCAGATTACAGCTGTGAATACCGATATTCCGTCTCGCCCTGTGGACCTTAGCCCTGAAAATCTCAACTTTGTGCACCGTACTATGCTTATTCAGCTTACAGGTATTCATTGCGGCTACTGTCCGTGGTTGGTTTCGGCTCTTCATAGTGTGGCTGAGGACGAAAACTATAACAACAAGTATGTCCATACCGCCGTTCATGGTGCTGCTTATGACCCTCTCTATAAGGTTAGTGTCAATGGTATCGATTTGGGCGAACTGATACATTCTGGTGGATATCCTTATCTGTACTATGACTTTGTTGCTTCACATAGTGGTGGCTACGGCGTGGCTACAGATATAGCCTATATCCAGACCTATATTGACGAGCGCCTCAAAAAACCGGCACATGCTGCTATTGCAGCCCGTACAGAGCTTAAGGATAATATGCTCCTTGTTCGTGCTTCTGTGAAGGTTAATACAGATGGCGAGTACTATGTTGGCTGCTGGCTGCTTGAGAGCAATCTCTATGCTCAGCAGAGTAATAATACCGAGGTGCGCGAGGATTACCTTGACTATCACGAGAATGTGGTACGCATAGCCGATAGCTGCCCATCAAAATACGACTGCTTAGGCTACCCGTTGGGTATTATCAACGCCGGAGAGCGTGCCGATCACCTCTTTGTTATGGAGCTTGATCCATCTTGGAATGTTGACAACTGTCACTTAGTGCTCTTCGTTACTGCCAATATAGATGAGCGCCGTACAGTTACTAATGTGGTTAAGACCTCTTCGCTTACTTCGGGCGTGGAATTCGAATATTAATATTATATATATGGGTATTAAGCCTGTCTGACGAAAGAAGTTAGACAGGCTTTTTTATGCTTAATCTTCAGTGACAAGAGGCTCCTTATTTGGGTGTTTGAGGGGCTTCTTGTGTCTATATAATACAAAGGTGTGTTCGACTAAATGGAACATTCCAAAAGATGTATTGTTATGTCAAAGGTTAAGAAGATTATTAAGTCGTATTTAGTGCATCGTTATCCGGAAACTGTGCAGCGTGAGTTTTTGGAGTGGTTTGAGGCTCCTGTAGACTCTCAACTTAAGGATGAGATATTGCGTACAGAGTGGGATGAACTTGAGGCTCCGGTCTCTATGTTGACACTAAAGCGTAGTTATGAGGCTGTTATAAGCCGTATCCGGGTTAGTGAGCGCCGTATGCATCGTAGCCATATCATTAGGTCTATATTGCGTATTGCGGCAGTCATTGTAGTTGCTGTGTCGTTGGCTGTTATCGTCAAAACCTTTTATGCAAACGATAGGGTAGAGTGGCGCGATGTCTATGTGGCTAATGGACAAAGTCAAGAGGTGGTTTTAGAGGATGGCTCGGTATTTCGCCTTGCCGCCGGTTCCCGACTTATCTACCCAACCGAGTTTAATGGCGATATTCGCCGAGTATATCTCTCTGGCGAGGCATATGCCGATATTGCCAAAGACGAGATGCGCCGTTTTGTGGTCTCTGCCGAGCAGATAGATGTTGTGGTACATGGTACACGCTTTAATATCCGCTCATACGATACCAATAGCGAGGTGGAGTTGATGTTGCTTGAGGGCTCTATAGATATGGAGACTAAGGCGTTGAAAAACAATAGGGTTCTGCGTATGCACCCAGGCGATTTTATCAAGTTAGACAAGCGCTCTGGTCGTATAACTTGTGATAATATTCCTCAAGATATGTTTGATGATGACCCTCGTGCGCATAATCTTACATTTATCAACTCTCGCCTCGGCGATATAGCTGTGCAGTTGGAGCGACAGTTCAATGTTCGCATAATCATCGACCAAGCATTATTGGCAGAGGAGCGTTACTACTCAGCATTTGTCAATAACGAGTCCTTAGACCGCATTCTCTCTACGCTGGAGCGTAATGGTAAGATGAGCTATTATTGGCGGGATGGCGAAATTCATTTGCGTGTAAAGTAAAAACATACACTATTAAGTAAACCTATTTTCTAATCAAAACTTAACACTATGAGAACAAAAGTTTCCTCTCATCGTCGTAAGTGGAGTGTTCTGCTTGCGATATGTGTGATGTTGGCTCTTCCGCTCTCGGCTGAGGCGCAGAAGGTCAACTTGAAGTTGAAGGATGCTACTGTTCAGCAGGCTATACAGTCTTTGCAGAAACAGGGCTACTCAATTTCTGTTAAGCTCAGCGATGTCAATATGGATGCCGCTGTGTCAATTGATGCCAAAGATGAAGAGCTCTCTACTGTTTTAGGTAAAATCTTTGCCGGACAGAATGTGGAGACTAAAGTTGATGGCAAGAGCATCATCGTTACCAAGCGTGTGGTAGCTTCGGTTCCTGCTCGCACTACAACGGTAACAGGTACAGTAAGGGATGTTGCTGGCAATCCGCTTATTGGCGTGACAGTGTGGGTTGAGGGTACTACAAACGGTACTACAACCGATATGGCAGGTAACTACTCTATTACTGCAAAGAGTAACGAGACTGTAGGCTTCTCTTATATCGGTTATACCGATGTTGCAGAGCTTGTTGGTCGTCGTTCTGTTATCGATGTTGTGCTCAAGGAGTCTGCAACTACTATGGACGAGGTTGTGGTTGTCGGTTATGGTACTCAGTCACGCCGTACGCTGACTACTGCTATCTCAAAGATTGACGGTGCTACTCTCTTTGATGCTCCGGTATCAAATGTGGGAGATGCTCTGAAGGGTAAGGTGTCAGGTCTGCGCGTTGCAACCGCTAACACCATCTCCGGTGAGGCTCCACGCTTTATGATTCGTGGTGGTTCGTCTATCAACCTGTCAAATGACCCTATCGTTATTGTAGATGGCGTTACTCGCGATATGAACGATATCAATCCTAACGATATTGAGTCCATCGAAGTGCTTAAGGATGCTGCTTCGGCAGGTATCTATGGTGCGCGAGCATCCAATGGTGTAATTTTGGTTACAACAAAGCGTGGTACAAACTCTGCTCCTGAGATTGTCTTTGATGCACAGTTGGGTTGGACCGCTCCGGCTCGTAAGTGGGACTTGATGAATGCTAAGGAGTTTATCTCTTTCGTTCGTCCAGCTATTGCTGAGGGTCCGAATGCAGCTGGTGTACTCAATGGCGCAAATGCAGCAGGTACAGGTAATACAGCTCCAAATTCAACCTTTACCACTCGTTATCTTGAGCAGAACGAGGAGGTAGCTCCGGGTTGGCAGTGGATGGAGGACCCTATTAACCCAGGTAAGTTCCTCACATTTAAGGATACAGACCACCAAGCTGATTGGTTCGGTAATGCCTTCTGGCACAAGGAGTATGTTGGCGTAAATGGTGGTAGTGATAAGGTCAAGTATGCTGCCTCGGTAAGCTATTTGGGCGATGACGGTATGGTTGCAATGAGTAAGTACAAGGTATTTACAATGCACGGCAATACCAGCTTTAATATCACTAAGAACTTGGTTGCTTCAACCACTTTTGACCTCTCTCGTTCTAAGAAGAACCCTCTTGTAGGTAACTACTTTAACTCTATGGGTCGTGGTATTATGATGGCTCCAACTTCTCGTAACTACGACGAGGATGGCAATTGGGTTACCGGTGGTACTAATGCTAATCAGCAGACCGCAGCCTTCTATGAGACCTTCTATGACCGTGAGACTCAGACTACCCGTATGATGGGTAACTTCAACCTTAAGTGGACAATTGTTAAGGGTCTGACAGCAACAGCTCAGTATGCAATGTTCAATAACGCATATCGAGGTTCTTATTACGCTAAAGGTGCTGATGGCGAAAGTCCGAACTTTGTATCTGTTACTCGTTCTACTACCGAGACTCGTACCGAGACACACCGCGACTCATTCCAGGCATTCTTGAACTACAAGGCTTCGTTTAAGGATGTGCATAACCTTAATGTTACTGCAGGTTATGACTATATGAAGTGGCGCTATTGGTATCTGACTGCAAACTCAACCGGTTCAGTATCTGATAAGGTGCCTATCATTGACTCAGGTACTGCATTTACTGCTTCAAATCAGGATGAGCAGCAGGCACTTATCTCTTACTTCGGTCGTGTAAACTATGACTACGACAACCGCTATGTTGCATCGTTCACATTCCGCGCCGATGGTTCTTCTAAGTTTGCTCCGGGCAATCAGTGGGGTTACTTCCCAGCAGGTTCTGTGGCTTGGTTAATCTCTGAGGAGCCGTTCTGGGATAAGGATAAGAGTAAGATGAACACCTTTAAGTTCCGTGCCTCTTATGGTCAGACAGGTAACAACGGTATTGGTCTGTATGATACCTACGGTGCATTTGTAACCAATGTTTACGGAGGTCACTCTACAATGCTTCCAAGTGCAATGGTTAACTCAGGTATGAAGTGGGAGACAACCACTCAGCTCGATTTGGGTCTTGATATGGGCTTCTTTAATGACCGTCTGCGTTTTGTTGTTGACTACTATAATAAGGTTACAGATAATATGCTCTTCGCTGTAACCCTGCCAGATACAGGCTCTTTCGGCTCAGTAAAGGCAAATGTAGGTAGTGCACGCTTCTATGGTTTCGAGGTAGAGATTAACTCTGTAAATATCCAGAAGAAGGACTTCACATGGACCACATCGTTCACTTACTCTTTCTCTAAGAACAAAGTTCTCTCATTGCCAGACGAGTATAAGTATACCGACCTCAATGGTAAGGATGCTTGGCGTATCGGTGGTTACACAATGTCTGTAAGTGGCGAGCGTTTTGGTGGTACCGCAGTAGGCGAGGAGTTAGGTCGTATTTGGGGTTACAAGATTTCTCACATCATCGAGTCTGAGGCAGAGGCTGATGCTGCTCTCTTTGACTCTCAGGGTGCTGGTTATCGCCGTAGCGACGGTCTAAGCATCGCTGGTCGTAAGGATGTTGGTGACTACGCATTTATGAACCGTGAGGGTTCTGCTCGCCTTGCAAATGGTGAGGAGCAGATTGACGGTGAAGATATGTTCCACCTCGGTAATGTAGTACCTCACTCTACCGGTGGTTTGGGTAATACCTTTAAGTATAAGAACCTCTCGCTCCACATCTATGTAGATTATGCTATCGGTCACTCGATTTACAACTATATGAAGTCGCGTATGTTCCAGAATACTTTGGGTAACAGCAACTCTAACCTCGACAAGATGGTTTATGATTGTTGGACAGCTCCGGGTCAGGGTAAGTATGCTCGTTTCTTCCCTAACGATGCAGACTTTGGTAACCGTAACTTCAGCCGTGGCTCAGACTTCAATGTTGAGCGCGCAGACTACCTCTGCTTGCGTGATATATCTCTCTTCTACGACCTTCCACAGAAGTGGACTCGTAAGATTGGTATCAAGAAAGTTACTGTAGGTGTTACAGGTAACACATTGTGCTATTGGACAGCTCTTAGTGGCGGTATCAACCCTGAGACAGGTATCTCTACCGACTCAAGTGCCGATATGTACGCCTTTGTAAACAATGGTTCAGCATCAGGTTCTATTGCACCTCCGGCTCGTAAGATTTTGTTCAATGTAAAGCTTGTTTTCTAAGCACTTGTAAACCATTAAAGAGATTACAAATATGAAAATTAAGAATATTTTTGGAATTATCCTGTCAGCACTCTTTGTAGCCTCGATGTTTACATCGTGCCACGGAGATTTGAATATTATCCAGGATAATAAGCTCTCCGCATCAAATATGTGGAAAGACCAGACCGATGTAGAGCAGTCTACATACGGTATCTTCCAGCGTATGCGCGCCAACTTTGTCAGCGATGACTGCAATATCTTCTATTGGGGAGAGGTGCGTGTAGGCGACTATATGTGGGGTCCGAGCCTTGAGAGTAATGTGCAGGATGCAGATATGCAGGACTGCCGCCGCTCAACCATGAACGCTTCGACATCCTCTTGCTCTTGGTCAGCACTCTATACAGCTATTGACCAGGCAAACGCAGTTATCAAGTATGCAAAGATTGTGAATATGGATGAGAAGTCTCGTAACTTCTGCCTCGGTCAGGCACTCTTTGCTCGTGCATACCTTTACTTCTGGGCTGCTCGCCTTTGGGGTGGAGTACCACTTAACCTTGTTCCTATTGAGTCAACAACCCAGCCGGAGACATACCCTGTGCAGGCTACTGCTGAGCAGGTTTATGCGCAGATAGGTCTTGATATCGCTGAGGCTGAGCAGTATGTTTCCTATTTGGGTAGTGAGAAGTACTTTGCAACAGCCGATGCTCTCTATATCTTAAAGGCTGAGTATGCTCTTTGGATGTATACCAACCAAAAGGGTGGTGATAGTTATCTAACTTTAGCAAGAGAGGCTATTGACGCTATCGGTATAACCACTTCTCGCCTTCTTCCGAACTACTCAGAAGTGTTTGCTTACTCTAATAAGTGTAATACTGAGATTGTATTTGCTCTCAAGAACGACACTAGAGAGAGCTATACAGGCGGTTTCTATTGGTACTTCTGTATGCCAAACAACCTTGTTAAGGCAGAGTACCGTCAAAAGCCGGTGCCTATCAACGCAACTCAGTGGTGGAGCTATCAGCCTGAGTTCTTGCAGGTGCTGCGTAATAGCCGCGATGTAAATGGCGATACTCGTGTTGCTACCAACTTGGGCGATGGCAATTATGGTGCTGCTGGTCAGAATATGACTTGGTGTAACAAGTTCTTGGGCGATATGTCTAAGGATAAGATGATTATGGATGCCGACCTGCCTTATTATCGCTATGCTCTTGCTGTTATGTTGGCAGCAGAGTTGGAGTACTATAGCAAGAACTACTCAAAGGCTTTGGACTATCTGAATATCATAGCAAAGCGAGCTTATGGTAAGGATAACTACTACACTAAGGCTACTAAGACCGATGTTCTCAAGGCTCTTACCGACGAGTACTTCCTTGAGTTCCCGGCTGAGGGTGTTATTTGGTGGGCACTTATCCGTTTGAATACCATTTGGGACTACAACCCAGAGTTGAAGGAGATGCAGCAGCTTAATCCAAACATCTTGTTATGGCCTGTAAGCCGCTCTGCGCTCAATAAGAACTATAAACTCCGCCAAACTGAGGGTTGGAGCTAAAATTAAAATATAAGATATTATGAAAACAATGCAATATTTTAAGTATTTGACCCTCGGCGTTGCGGCTCTTATTTCGGCTGCTGCGTGTCAAAAGGTTGATACATCGGGTGCAGAGAAGGCTACTCATATAAGCCTCTCTCCGGCACCGACAGAATTTGCTGCTGAGGGTACCGGCGAGAATAACTATATCGCTGTAGTTACTGTTCTTCAGGGTGTTACCCCTGCTGTTATGGATTGGAATGTAGAGTGTGTCGCTGATTTTGTAGAGGTAACAAAGACAGAGGTGTACTCGCAGCACAAGGAGACTTGGTCAGGCGCTATCCACGACATCGTTGAGCCAGGTATTGAGGTTAGTATAGCCGCTAATAAGGGCTATAAGCGCACCTTCGACCTTGTCTTTACCGTTGCAGATGGCACAGTAGAGACTATTACCTGCTCTCAGCTTGGCGATTTGGCTGATGCTGAGGTTACCACTGAAGTTGAGAGTGTAGAGTTTGTGGCTGTTGGCGGTACAGAGAATGTTACCTTTGTAACCAATATGGATACAGCTGAGTTCTCATTCACTTATCCTGAGGGTGGTAGTACAGATTGGCTTACTGCTGAGCTCGTAGAGCCTGGTAAGGTAGCTGTTACTGCAACAAAGTGGAACGATAAGGAAAATACCCGTTCAGCAACAATGACCATTACCGTAGGTACTCCGGAGACCTCTGTGGCATCTGTCAATATTCCTATCCTCCAACTTCAGCTTCAGGAGCAGAGCTTTATCTATGGTACTGCTGTGGATAATCTTCCTATTGAGCGCTCACTTCAGATGAACAAGGTTTCTGATGGTGTATTCTCTATCACAACCTTCTTTACTGAGGGCAGTCAGGTGCTCTTTAATAAGGACTCTCGCGTGCTTAGCTATCCATTCTATGCACTTGAGGATGGCGGTAAGATTGCCGTTATCGAGTCTGGCGATGCTTCAGCTGTTCAGGGACCTCAGGTTACTGCAAACGGTCTTATGGCTTTGAGTGTAGATTACAATACCTTGACTTGGTCCTGGGAGCGCATTACTAACCAATTTGCAATGCCAGATTCAGAGATTTCAAAGTATCCTACAAAGGCTTATATCGCTCGTGATGGCTCTATGAAGATTTGGATGGTTGAGCATATGCGTTGGGATGGTGGCGACATCCACCCTAAGCTCGGCTCTGGTATGCACAAGAAGGAGGCTGCTGGAGCCGGTTATGCCGCTGATGCATTCCCAACAGTTTGGAATGATCCTAATATGAACCCGGAGTGGGAGACTCTTGAAAGTGGTATGGGTACACTTGAGACCTACTCTGATGATGGTCGTATCTATACATATCAGGAGATGCTTGGTTATGAGGCTCGCTTTGGTATCGGTTATGCTCGTTATGAGGAGGGTCCATGGAAGGTCGGCGAGAAGTATACCGATGCTCGCGGTATTACTTATACTATCGCAGAGGCTCCACTTAAGGCTCAGATTGACAAGTATACAGGTAATAATGCTGAGGATGAGAAGCTTTACCCAATGCTTAAGGTTCAGGCGCAGGGTATTTGTCCTTACGGCTGGCATGTGGCTAATGCTTCGGATTGGCTCGACCTCTTCTATGCAATGTCACAGGCTTCTAAGTCGGGCAACCACACCTATCCGGTAGCTGAGTCTGACTGTACTTACAAGCAGATGATTAACGGCGGTGTGCCAAACATCAACGGTTGGTTGCGTAATACTAAGGATTGGGGTACTCAATACATCGATGCGGGTGCTGATGAGTTCGGTTTCAACTACTTCCCTCTTGGAGGTCGTTATATGACTCAGGGCTTCTTGTGGTATGGTCTGCGTTGTCAGATGTGGGTTCCACTGCCAATGGCTGGTTCTAAGCCTGGGGACTATCCAAATGCAGGTGGTGGTCGTATCAATGTTGTTATCAAGGACAACAAGACTATGACCACAGCTCTCGCTAACCTTGATATTGGTCAGGCTGTTATGCCATTCCGTTGTGTGAAGAACTATTAATAACTTTGGGGTGGTGGTTTACCACCGCCCCATATCTCTTATAGTGATATGGTTAAAAAAATAGCCTATTTTGCATTCGCAATACTACTTTTTGTGGCTTGTGGTAAGAATGATACTCCTGATGGTCCAAATTGGGGGACTCCAGGTAGTGGCGACCAGGAAGAACTTCTTCTTGAACCTGAACAGGCTGATAATAAGGTAATTGCCCATCGCGGTCGAGATTTGGATACCGCAGCAGACGGTCCCGATAACTCACTACAGTCGTTGCGCTACGCAATGAGTTT
>JAZNTY010000133.1:0-2490 GCA_045592005.1 Alistipes sp.
CTTATTGAAACAAGAGTACTATTTTTTTGTCGCATAGGTTATGTATGATAAAAAATCACTATCTTTGTCAGGTAAAGTGTTGCGACTATGAATTGGAAAAAGATTTCGATACTTTTAGTGCTGTTGATTATAGCCGACCAACTTCTTAAGATTTGGGTTAAGACCTCGATGCATTTAGAGGAGGCGATTATTATCTGTCCCGATTGGTTTCAGCTCCGTTTTGTGGAGAATAATGGTGCTGCATTCGGTATGCAGATTACAAGTGGTGGTGGTTTTGATTGGGGCAAGTTATTACTCAGCCTATTTAGGGTTGCTCTTGTAGGTATGATGTTTTACTACATCAACAACCTTCTTAAGCAAAAGACGCCAAAGGGGGTTATCATAGGCTTGGTGCTTATCATTGCGGGCGCAATAGGCAATATTATTGACAGTGCCTTTTATGGTTTGATATTTTCAGCCTCAACACCGGCAACAATAGCTCACTTTGGTGGCAGCTATGCCCCATTTATGATGGGTCGTGTGGTGGATATGTTCTACTTCCCGTTATTTCAATGGAACAGCTGTCCTGAATGGTTGAGTTTTTTAGTTGACTCTCGCAATTACTTCTTTGGAGCGATATTTAACTTGGCAGATGCATATATCTCGGTAGCTGTTGTCTATCTGATAATTTTCCAACACAAGTTTTTTAAGTAGCAAGACAAACGACAAAAAAAACGGAGTGCCAACAAGCACTCCGTTTCATATATATTGGGCACAAACTATCCCAGATAAGATTTCAGCAACTTACTCCGCGAAGAGTGGCGTAGACGACGGATAGCCTTCTCCTTAATCTGGCGCACACGCTCACGAGTAAGGTCAAACTTCTCGCCAATCTCCTCAAGGGTCATCTCCGAACAGCCGATACCGAAGAAGTAGCGGATAATATCTCTCTCGCGCTCAGTAAGGGTTTCCAACGCACGGTCAACCTCTGTAGCAAGAGACTCATTGATAAGACCTCGGTCAGCATTAGGAGAGTCCGGATTTACAAGCACATCAAGCAGTGAGTTATCCTCGCCATCAGCAAAAGGTGCATCAACAGAGATGTGACGACCAGCAACACGAAGTGTATCAGTAACCTTCTCGCGCGGAAGTTCAAGTTCTGAAGCTAACTCCTCAGGCGAAGGAACGCGCTCATGCTCCTGCTCAAAGCGAGCAAACGCCTTATTAATCTTATTCAACGAACCAACCTGATTCAATGGCAAACGAACGATACGACTCTGCTCTGCCAAAGCCTGAAGGATAGACTGACGGATCCACCAAACGGCATAAGAGATAAACTTAAAACCTCTGGTTTCATCAAACTTCTCTGCCGCCTTGATAAGACCGAGATTACCCTCATTGATAAGGTCCGGCAGACTTAAGCCCTGATTTTGGTACTGCTTTGCAACAGAGACTACGAAACGAAGGTTAGCCTTTGTAAGTTTCTCTAAAGCCTCCTGATCTCCCTTGCGGATTCGTTGGGCGAGTTCTACCTCCTCCTCAACGGTAATAAGGTCCTCTTTACCAATCTCCTGCAAATACTTGTCTAACGATGCACTCTCACGATTGGTAATAGACTTTGTAATTTTTAATTGACGCATTTTTCTAATATATTAACTCTTTCTTCAAAAAACAGCCCCTGTTACTGACAAGGGCTGTTCTAAGCAATCCGGAGCTCTACTCCACAACTACATAGCTTGCAGCTCTGCCATCCGGATAGACGCCATCAATACTGCGCACCTTATCAGTAAATTTGCTAAGATCTGAGACTTGGCTTACACCGCGGTCATTTATATGTGTGATGACAAAACCCTCTCTAACCCTTGCTTTGGAGAGCAATCCACCAGCGTTAACCTTAGTAACCTGGATACCGCTACGGATATCGAGCTTCTTGCACATTTTGGAGTCTGCTTCAACAAATTCGCCTCCCAAAACCCGGACAACATCTACCGCATCCGAGGCAAGTAACTCTGCTTTTCCAGCCTTATTACGCAAAGTGACCTCAAAATGTTTCACATTATCGCCTCTTTTTACAATTATTTTAATTTTATCGTTCGGACGATACTTAGCAATGCTCTCCGAAAGTTTTGATGCAGCGTTGATATCTACCCCATCAATACTCATAATCACATCGCCCTTACGCAGACCAGCCTCCGATGCTGCACCATCCTCTACAACGGATGCCACATAGGCACCGCCGACGGTTGTAATGCCGGTCTCTTTACCCATATTGTCGATAAACTCCTGGTCAATATAGACATAGGTAATACCCAAAAGTGCTCGCTGAACGATACCATACTCTTTCAAATCCTCAACCACCTTGCGAACAATAGTCTCCGGCACAGCAAAAGAATAACCGATATAGCTGCCTGTAGATGACTTAATAACGGTATTTATACCGACCAACTCGCCACGAGCATTAACCAAGGCGCCTCCTGAATTTCCAGGATTGACGGCAGCATCGGTCTGAAT
>JAZNTY010000134.1:0-4838 GCA_045592005.1 Alistipes sp.
AAAGGTTGCACACCTCGTGCTGGAAACGCTCGAACTCTGTGTTGAGTTCCACATCGGTCATCTGACTGCCGCCAGATAGTGCCACTTGCATAAAGCGGCTCTCAAAAATTGCTCTCATAGCTGTTTGATTTAAGTGAGTAAATAAGATTTTAACAAACAAAAAAAGTCCGTCTTGCATTACACAAGATAGACTTCGTATAGTATTTATTCGGTTATTCTGAAAATTTGCTGCGATTGTATGAATTTTGATGTTAGCTTTTATTGAATACTGAAAAACTCGCCTTGACCGCTTCGATTTGGTATGGATTCTCTGTTGTGCTAATAGTTTCATACCAAAGCACAAGCGAACGATTATATGAGCGTTTGTCCACTCGTGTATAATAGGGCGTAATATATGAGCCTAAGAATCTAACTCCTCGCTTTGCTTCTTGTAGATAGATTTTTCTTGGGTGCAACGACAATTTCAACTTTGTTCTAAGGAAATCATTGATAAGAGGTATGGCGTTAAGCAATCGCTCTTTTGATGTGTCTATAATGTAGAAATCATCGACATATCTACCATAGTGTTTAAACTTTAACTCACGCTTAATGTAGTCGTCCAATAAAGAGAGGTAGATATTGCTGAATAGTTGCGATGTGAGATTGCCGATTGGCAAACCACATCCAGGTCTGCAATAAAACATACTCTTGGTTTTAGGCAATTGATTCCAACCTGCTCCCTTGCGATAACAACCTTTGGTTGGATCGCTAAATATTACCGTCTTCAAGATGCTAAGGAAAAGCGATGAGTATTTTATAAATACGGGCGATAACCACTCAGCAGATTTTGGATTTGAGAGCGCTGCATTGATTTTAGAGCACACAATATCAAATAATTTCTCTCTGTCAATGCTCATAAAATAGCTCTCAATATCCAATTTAAGGATATAGCATTTTCGGGTATTATTGAGCGAACAACTTTTCAGATGATGTTCCAGTCGTTGTACGCCATACAGAGTGCCTTTATCTTCTCGACACGAGTAACAATCGCAAATAAATGAGCGTTCAAATATGGGCGAGATATAGTTAAATAGCAGATGATGAACTATTCTATCCTTAAACCCTGCTGCAAAGACTTCGCGCAACACTGGTCGCCTGATAACAAAGCAGGTGTATCGACCTACCTTATACTTTCCACTAACAATCTCATCATAAAGATTTAAGATATTTACAGCAAGGTTGCGCTCAAATCGCACTTGTGTACTTTTGTTGCGTTTGTTGGAGCGAGCTTTATAGTAGGCAGCAAATAAGTCGGTAAGTAACTCGTTGTCTTTCTGATACTCGGACACAACGCACTGAGTACCCGTTGCCGCGATTGTTGTTGTTTGCGGGGTTGACATTGCCATTGTAGTTGAAGTTCAAGTTGTATGCGTTGTTGGTGTTGCTCGGATTAGGAGAAGCAGACCAGCAATAGCCGTTCTCTCCGACATTGTTCAACGACCCACTATCGTTGCTACGATAGCCAACAGCAGACAAGTAAGCAACCTCTTTATGAACATTAAAGTGGATTCTGAAAACACTATAATGATCTGGTGTTGATAACCGAATAAATCGGTGGGCTGCTGAATCAAAAAAACCGCGCCATAAGCCTTAACCTATCGACGCAGCCCAGACAACTGTTTGCTTACCGACACTATTCGCTCGCTTGCCAAAGTATAAGTATTCAAGGATATCTCACGCAAATCTTTTAGCAGTTGGAGAATGAAAAGTATCTCATCGCATATTGCAGTTGCGGCATCTATGTGCTCGTTTCTGTCTGGGGCATCATAGAGCGTTCTAACCATATAGCACATACGATAGGACAACTCTTTGAGTTGCTTGCCTACTACCGAGTTTACATCCTTCGAGATATTTTTCGAGAATGTAAATAGTTGCAAAAGATAGTCGTAAGCGACTTTATATACGGGAGTCTTTTCGATAATGGCTGTATGAGGTGTAAACCTATCGTTGGGATTGAGTACCTGAGCATCCTTCCAGTTAATGTATGCCATCTCATCGAAAGGCTCACGCATCTCTATCTTGGCAAGCTTCTCATCTATCCATTCGTGCTGATACCCGTGTGCCCACTTCTCAAATACATTGACTGGAAATCCTATGCGTACCACATCCTGATTTACCACTTTAATATAGGTCTTAGTAACCTTAAATTCGTGGATATATCTGTGAGCAAAATATGCCGAGTGCTCATATGCACGCAAAAAGTTACCTTCATAATGAAGATATATACAATTTGTATTTGTCTCTTCCAGTTCAAGTATCTCTTTGCAAGTCATTATCCTTGATTTTGTCCTCTTTTTGGGGAAATCGCGATTTTCAAAATTTTTTTTTTGTCATAGACAAAACATTGTCTATGACAAGTTATGGATTATAGCCCCGTGCTGGGCACGGGACTAAATTCCATAATTCGGTAATTAATATGATTCTCGGACACAACGCACTGAGCACCCGTAGCCGCGATTGTGGTAGTGCGCGGGGTTGACATTGCCACTGTAGTTGAAGTACAAGTAGCATGCGAGGTTGGCGCTGCTCGGATGAGGAGAAGAAGACCAGCAATAGCCGTACTCTCCGACATTGTACAACGACCCACTACCGCTGCTACGATAGCCAACAGCAGGATACCACGCTGTTGTCTCGCCATCAGCAAGAGTCCAATACATTCCGCGATTGGTTGAATCACCTGTAGTCTTCACATTTGCTGTTGCCCAGAAACCGTCACTTCCGCCCTTTGGTACACGATAACCGACTGGGCATGGATCGTATAAAGATTTTTCTGATTCCTTCCAGCGAATTTCATAGTTATCCCAAGTTTGCGAACACCAATCATAATATGCAATATAGGTCATAGGATTTTCCTCTGCATAATCTACAGATTTGCTGCTTGTAATTGTTGTCCAACTACCAGTCGATGCAGCAAGAGTTGTTCCCGACTTTGCACAACTACCCATAAATGGATCTTTGCGTCCCCACTGATAGAGCAAACCAAATGCACCAATATCGCCAGGAGTTGCCGATGTAGCACCGAGGTTGCGGTCCATCATTGTACCTGCATTGTTTGGATAAACTTGGTCGTTCCAACCCTCCTCCGAGCACCAGATATGCCAAGACCAGAGGATGACATCCTTCGAGTTACGAACTGCAATTGATGCGTTACCATTGCCAAATACCTCAGGAGTAGAGAAATAGACATAACCATTCTTGTAACCAACACCTGTAACAAGGTCGCCAACATTTGGAGCTACATCCGTTCCGAAGCTCTCCCAAAGCACCTCGGTCTTCTTTACATTACCAACGGTAGCATCCGAATTACCCTTGACAGCCTTAAACTTATATTTGCCGGCAGCCTTCACAAGATAGCAGTTGGCAGTACCCTCGGCTGAGAGGTCGGTATAGGTAGAGAGGTCGATACCATCGTCCTCGCCATCTCCTGTGCCGCCACCATCACCGCCAGTGCCGTCACCAGAGCCCATATTGTTCCAGTCGTCAGTAGTACAGCCGATATCGATGCGGATAGCAGTAGTAGAGGTGTTCAACACAGCAGTATAGGTGTACGATACGCCTGGCTTGAAGTTGAACATATCCTCCAAGAGATACGACACGCTCTTTGAGTTAATCTCCAATAATGGCACTGAGGTTTCGAGCATCTGAGGAACGACAATAGCCTCATAAACCACAGCATCGCCCTCGGCAAAGGTGCGGATACCGAGATTGCGCATCTTGATAGAGTGTGTACCTCCGTATGCATACTTCACAACAGAGCCGTTTGCGAGCGACACACGAGCATCGGTAACGGTTGAGTGAAGATGTACGGTAGCGTCAGCAGGAAGAGAGCCCACATACTCCTCGCCAGCCATAATCTTTACGACAAGGCGGCTCATAGAGTGCTGCATCTGCAATGATACTGCGCCATCGGTTTGTGCTACGCCCTCAGCCTTTGCCCACAGGAAATCTGAGTTCTCGTATGCGCCCTCAGCTGTCTGGTCGAGAGCCACCGAGAATGGTTGCTCACCGACATCAACTACATCCATATATGGGTAGTAGGCATATACATCGCTCTTACCCTCACCCCAATAAATTGGTCGCTCGGTAGCCCAGGAAGCGCCATCGAACGCCATCACCTCATTATTGGCACGGTTACCCGAAATCTGGAGTGGTGCAGGAGTTGTTTCGTCTGCATAATCGGTAACATAGATGCCCAACTTGTCATCTGCCTCGAAAGCACCATCGGCTACACGAGTAGCATTTGGCGACACAATGTTGAACATCATTGTGCTGCTGAGTGGTGCTTCAACATTTTCGTACTCCTGGCTACAACCGACCAAGCCAAGAGCGAGAGCTGATACTATATATAAATACTTAGCTTTCATATTCATATCCTCCCATTAAAACTTATTCTTGTTAAACTTTGGTTTCTCGCCCATCAACTTAGGCTCACGCTGGTCACGCTGCGAAGAAGCCTTCACGCCCTCGCCATCCCATGCACGAGTGGAGAGAGTAGATGCGGTCGATGTCAGCGACTCGTAATCTTTCGCCTTGAATGCCTCGTAAGAGTAAGGCTCCCCAGCATACTTCATAATACGCTTAACCATTGCCTCGCGCGAAATGGCGTTGTAGTAGGCGATATTATTGTTCATACACGAAGTAGCCTCCGAACGGAACACACCGCGAGTGTGCATAAATGCACCCTCATATACATCGACTACATTCGAGAACTGCGGGTCGTAAATCATATGCGACCAAGGCACCTCCTGCATACTTCCCGTAAGCGAGATATTCTCATAGAAACCGTAAGACTTCATCGC
>JAZNTY010000135.1:0-15020 GCA_045592005.1 Alistipes sp.
CCAACTCCTTGGCTCACAGAACGACATGGCTACGATCCGACTTGGCTGGTATTGGGGCGATTGGGGCAAAAATATTGACAAAGAGGCTCTTCAGCAGTGCTGGTATGCTATAGCATTAAAGGGATTTGCAAAGATGGCGAAGGTTACGGGACACTATTCTGATGCTATGATGGCAGAGCAGATGTTAGATAAGATGTACTACTCATTCAATGACAAATATTGGAATGAGAAGGTTCAACACTATAAGTCAGCCAAATATAAAGACCAGCCGGATGATAGAGTACAAGCTATGGCTGTCCTTGCCGGTTTTGTGCCAAAAGAACGCTTTGAGATTATACGCAAGTTTTTCACAAAGCACTACAACGCAAGTCCTTATATGGAAAAATATGTCTTAGAGGCATTGTGTACTATGGGTTATTATAGGGACGCACTAAAGAGGATGGAGAAACGCTTTGCTACAATGGTGGATGCTCCTTATTCTACCCTTTGGGAGGGCTGGGAGTATACCGGCGCAAAGGGTATGCAATATAAGTCCGGAAATGGTACATATAACCACGCTTGGAGTGGTGGCGGACTAACTATTTTATCACAGTTCTTTGCCGGCATTGCACCTATTGAACCGTCATTTAAGCGATTTAGCGTATGTCCAAATATGGGCAGTCTTAAGAATATCGAAAGTGTCGTTCCTACCAAGTTTGGAAATATTACACTCTTAGCAAAGAGAGATTTTGACAACTTTACTTTAACATTAACCGTTCCTCAAGGTACAGTGGCAGAAGTGTCTGTACCTGATGGATATAGCACAGTTAGCTGCAATGGAAAGAGTAGCAGTTCTTTAACTCTTGCGGAAGGTAATTACACAATTATTGTTGAGTAAATTCTGGAATGAATATTGCTCTGTTCGAGGTATGATAGTAAAGCTCGGACAGATAATAAAACAATATCGAAAGACAGATAGAGCCTTATTGTTTTTAAGGCTCTATTTATGTTTTATGCTATGTGTATCCATATCTAAAAAACTAATTGGCTATGGCAATTCAGAGATTGCGTTTCCGCCGCTATTGTTTGACTCCTCGTTTGTGTCGTTTATATTTCTCACAACTATTGAGATAAGTTGCGCCATAATGATAGCCTTGGGGTTATGGTTGAGATTTGGCGCGTTTATACTCCTAATGGGAGTTGTTGTCGATATAGTGCTACTCTACCCTGCTGCAGGATGGTTCGCGGTACGGTTTCAAATACTATTTGGTGGCATTTACATCTTTCTTATCCTCTGTGGTGGTGGAAAATACGCATTAGACAACTGTTTTTCCCGCAACAATAAATGATTAGATATTTTTTCTTACCTTTGTTCCGCAGTTGAGATAGTTATCTATTGTGCGATGCAAAAAAAGTTATTTTTTTTAACAATTTTAGCCATATTCGTAGCCTTATCTGCTTATGGTCAAACGGAGAGTGTTCTTGTTGAGGGCAGGGATACTATTCGTTATAAATATACACCTGTAGATGGTTCGGCTACCCTTCCCTCTGCACATAATAAGGGTGTATTTCGTAAAATATATAATTACTTCGCACAAAGTTCCACAGACAAAAGTTATACAAAACCCTTTGATGTAACTTTCGTAGGAGCTCCGACTTACTCCTCTTCTACAGGTCTTGGTTTGGGTATTATGACAGCCGGGCTCTATCGTATAGATAAGCAAAATTTAGCCCTACCGCCCTCTACGGTATCAATATTCGCCAGAGCAACCCTTAAAGGTGTCTATACAGTGGGTATTGAGGGTGTAAATATATTTAAGGATGACCGCGACAGGCTACTCTATCGGCTTTCATTCTCTTCGCGTCCGACTGATTTCTGGGGTATAGGCTATAATGCCGTGATGAATAATTCTGTGGTTAGCTATACGGCTAATAAATATCAGGTATCTGCATCATATTATCATAGGCTTGTCAAAAATTTATATATTGGCACTCGAATTAATTTTGACTATATTCATACTGCCAAAACTCCTCCAGAACAGATGGTTGAGTATCTTGAGGGTCGCAGGCTCGGATATTCAGCGACAGGACTTTCACTACTTTTGGAGTATGACACACGCGACTTTATACCCAATCCATACAAAGGGGTCTATATATCTGTTCAAGCTATGGTTCGTCCAAAAGCTTTAGGCAGTATTGATGACACATCGTGGCGTATAAATGGTAATGCAGCCTATTATCAGCAGCTTTGGTCGGGGGCAATCTTAGCTATGGAAATATATGGGGAGTTTAACAGCCAGGCTACACCGTGGGTCTTATATGCTCAAATGGGGGGACAATATAGAATGAGAGGATACTACGAGGGGCAATTTATAGACCGCAACCTTATTACTGTTCAAGCAGAGTTACGCCAGCGTATTTGGCGTAGAATAGGTGCTACAGTCTGGGGTGGAGCCGGAAATTGTTTTCACTCCTTTGACGACTTTCAATGGAAGCAAACCATGCCCAACTATGGCGTGGGTTTAAGGTGGGAGTTCAAAAAGAGAGTTAATGTGCGTTTTGACTACGGCTTTGGAGGCAAGGTACAAGGTAAAGTTGTAAATGGCTTCTTGGTCTCTCTGAATGAGGCTTTTTAACACCATCTAATAATAAAGGCTGCTCAAATGAGTAGCCTTTATCTTACTTGGATAAGAGAATTATTTCTTAGCCTCCTCAACAGATACCTTGCGGAAATCCTTCAGCAACTTTGACAACTCAAGAGCAGCCTTGCGAGCACGAGTACCTGCAGCCTTATTACCCTTCTCAACCTGAGCAGCAGCGTTAACCTGGAAGTCAGCGATCTGTGCGTTAATCTTTTCTACTAATGCTTTCATAATTTTTTTAAGTATTTTGGTTAAATATTAAAGTTTGATACACAAATGTAAAAAGTCTTTATCAAAATTGCAAATTTTTTGCTTAATATTTTATCAATTCTCGTAAAATTGTCCGAATGTATTACTAAAACGGTATATTTTTTGACTTTTTCGAGGCAAAAATCATACTATTATGAAGGTCAAACTAACAATATGCTGTTGTATTTTTGCTTTGTGTGCTTGTAGTCAACCGGTTAGGCGATACACCCCTGAACCCATTGTGGTAAAACGGATTAAAGTAGGCGTTGACACCATTGTCAATAGACAAACATTTATCAGTTCCCTGACGCCTAATTATATTGCGGTTATTCAGCCCAGAGTCAACGGTTATCTTTCGGCTAAAATGTTTAGTAATGGTATGCCTGTATCTAAGGGGCAGACCATATTTAGGATAGATGATCGCCAGCAGCAAGCTAATCTTCTGGCGGCACAAGCTTCACTTGCTTCAGCACAAGCAAAAGAAGCCGAGGCTGTAAATAATTATAGTCGCGCCGTACCGCTGGCTGCTATTGATGCAATCAGTCAGGTTCAGTTAGATCAATATACGGCTCAATATAAGGCTGCCAAATCGGCTGTAAACGCCGCACAGCAGCAACTTGCAAATGCCCAATTAGAGGTAGAATATACAACCATTAAAGCCTCCATAAATGGTGTTATATCAACTTCAGAAGCCTATGTAGGAGACTATGTAGGTCCTGGAACTAAGTTCGCCACTTTAACGCGTATAGAAAATATCGACACTCTGTGTGCCGATATCGCCATTCCTGTTAAACAATATTTGGAGTGGTCCGGCAGGCGCTCATTTACATACAGCAATGATAATCTACTTTCAGATATTGATTTATACCTTGCCGATGGTAGTTTATATCCATTCAAAGGCAGCTATAGCTTTACCCGCACAGCTGTTGCGGATAATGAGGGTACTATGGTTATTGTTGTAACCTTTCCTAATGCAAATTACCTGCTAAAGGCGGGACAATTTGCGCGTATTAAGTGTAACATAGGAGCTACAATACCGGTATTAACACTGCCTATAGGTGCAGTCAAACAGGTACAGGGGATAAATTCTGTATGGGTTATAGACCAAGACTCTATAGCACACTACCGCCAAGTTGAGGTTGGAACCACTCTTAATAACAAGCAGATTATAACATCAGGCATCAATACAGGAGAGTATGTTGCTCTTGATGGATATGCACGATTAACAAACGGTCAAAAGGTCTTACTCTATGAATAATTTCTTTATCTCTCGACCCGTAGCATCACTATCACTTTCGGCACTTATAGTTATTTTAGGTATTGTCTCTATATCCAATCTTGCCATTGAGCAATATCCCGATATAACACCACCCGTTGTTGAAGTGAGCGCTACATACGAAGGAGCAGACTGTCAAACCGTTGCCAATTCTGTAGCAACCCCTATAGCACAAAGTGTTATGGGTGTTAGTGATATGCTCAGTATGGAGACCGTCAGTTCGCCTGATGGAACTATGAATATGCAGGTTACCTTCGACATAGGCACAGACCCAGATATGAATGCGGTATTTGTTCAAAATAATGTTGCATCCGCCACCTCGTTGCTTCCTCAATCAGTAGTTGAACAAGGAGTGGTTACCCGTAAAACTCAGACGGGTTTTCTTATGGTATATGCACTACATAGCGATGGACGATATGATGCAGAATTTGTATCAAACTACGCCTATATAAACCTGCAAAACCGCTTGCTTATGATAGATGGCGTAGGTAAAGTCTCTATTATGGGAGCTGCTGAATATGCCATGCGTATATGGTTAAAGCCTGATTTGCTCGATTACTATAATTTGTCAACCGATGAGGTTGTAAGTGCTATATCTACACAATCCGGAGCCTATCCGGTAGGTAGTTTTGGTGCAGAACCTGCTGTTCCAGGCACTGAATACACCTACACCGTTACCCTCCCTGCACAATACTCTACAGCAGAGCAGTTCTCGGATATCATTATCCGTACCACCACTGATGGTAAACAAATTAGACTAAATCAGGTAGCAGATATATCTTTAGGAGCACAAAGCTATGGTACCAACTCAACTTTTGACGGCAAGCCTACAGCTGTAGTTGTCGTCTATCAGGAGCCTGGAAGTAATGCCGTAGCTGTCGCAAAAAGGGTCAAAGCTGAGATGATGTCGGCTTCTGAACGCTTTGTAGACGGAATAAGCTATACCACCATTGTCGATAGCACGCAGAGTATTATGGCGGGAATTGAGGAGATTATCTTTACTTTGATAGCCTCCCTATTGTTAGTTGTTGCTATTATATTTCTCTTTATACAAGATTGGAGGGCTACGCTTATTCCACTAATAGCTATACCGGTATCGATTATTGGTAGCTTTATCGCCTTTCCGATATTTGACTTAAGTATCAATGTCGTATCGTTACTTGCTTTGGTTTTGGCTATCGGTCTGGTTGTGGATGACGCTATAGTGGTTGTCGAGGCTGTGCAAGTTGGCATTGAGCGAGGTCTCAAGCCTTTTGAGGCAACTGTTGATGCAATGAAGAGGGTTAGCGGAGCTGTAATAGCCACCTCTGTGGTTCTATTAGCGGTATTTATCCCTGTAAGTTTCTCCTCAGGCATTAGCGGAAAACTTATCCAACAGTTTGGTATAACCATATCGGTTGCTGTATTCTTCTCAACAATTAACGCTCTAACGCTAACACCCGCACTCTCGGCATTGCTACTTAAGCCCACTCAAAAGAGAGAAACAGGTGTGTTCGGAGTTTTCAATAGACTCTTTGACAAATTTATGCTGAGTTATGGCAATATTACAACCGCTGTTGTCCGTCATACGAAGGCTACATTGGTTGCGGTATTGGTTATAATTGTCGGTATCACTGCACTATGGGCACTCCTGCCTAAAGGTTTTCTGCCGGATGAGGATCAGGGTTATTTGATGGTTGCTGTAAACACTCCGCCCTCTTCGTCACTGCAAGTAACCCAAAGAGCGATGGATAGAGTAAACAAAAGTGTTACCAATCGTGCCGAAGTGGAGTCTACAGCTATTGTTGCGGGCTTTAATATGCTTTCAGGCACTGCGGCAACTAACGGAGGAGTGATTTTTGTTAAACTTAAACCATTTGACAAACGCAAGTTATCAGCGGCACAAGTGGCGCAGTTGCTTACTGAGGAGTTGGCATCTTTACAACCAAATATTGTAGCATATGCCTTTATTCAGCCGGCTATTCCAGGTTTGGGTGTTACTTCGGGTGTAACATTCTCTCTACTTGATACAGAGGGTCGTGGAAGTGATTATCTTGACCAAAACCTTAAGTTACTAAGCGACTCATTAAGAGTTAATCCTTTAGTTGCTTCAGTATCAAGTCAGTTTAATAATCAAGTGCCACAGCGATTAATTGAAGTTGACCGAGAACAAGCACTAATGAAGGGGGTAGATTTGAATACACTATACGGCAACCTATCCACATTGTTGGGCAGTCGCTATATAGACAATTTCACACGCTTTGGGCGCCTCTATCGCAGTTATATCGCAGCAGCACCAGAGTATAGAGCCTCTGAAAGTTCTCTAAGCAGCTATTTTGTTACCAATAGCGATAATCAGAGCATCCCTATGACTACCCTACTGACTGTCAAGGATACCACCGGAGCATCCTTTGTAAGCCAATTCAACCTCTATAATTCGGCAGCCGTTACCTTAACTCCTGCAAAAGGTGTTAGTTCTAATCAGGCTATGGCTGTTGTAAAAAAGGTGGCTGAGAAGGTTCTTCCCGACAATATGACCACTGCTTGGAGTGGTGTATCTCTGCTTGAAAGTCGAGAAGGTAGTGGCAGTGTTGTGGTCTATATTGTGGCATTGATATTTGTATTTTTTATCTTGGCAATACTTTATGAGAGCTTTAAGTTGCCTATAGCGATAATCTCAGCAGTACCATTGGCTGTATTGGGTGCTTTGGTTTTAACGGCTGTTATGCATCTTATCAACGCTAAGTATATCAACGATATATATATGCAAATATCAATAGTAATGCTTATCGGTATGGCGGCAAAGAACTCGATTTTGGTTGTAGAATATGCCTCAAAACTCCAGAGCGAAGGTCATGACCCTTTTACAGCCACCATTGAGGCTGCAAAGCTAAGAGCTCGACCAATTATTATGACAGCCTTTGCATTTATTCTTGGAGTTATGCCTCTATTATTTGCATCCGGAGTCTACTCTACAGCTCGAAATATCATGGGAACAGCCCTTGTTGGAGGTATGCTTGCTGCCACAACTATAGGTATTATTCTCTATCCGGCACTATATTATCTGATTAATAAACACTCAAGGTAATGAAATATTTTATACTAATACTCAGCCTGTTTTCTATCTGTTGTACGCCAAAATTGCAGCCTGTCTCAATCCAAGCTCCGCAACGATATATCTACTCCATACAACCCAATGAGGATAGTATGTCGCTCCAAGAGAATTGGTGGATAATGTTTGGAGATACAACTCTCAACCGCCTTATAACAACTGCCTTAGCCAAAAACAACAATCTTCAGCAGGCTGTATCTCGCATAGAGGAGGCTCGCGCCTCATTGAGGAGTGCCCGTTCGCCATTCCTACCTTCATTTACATTGGGAAGAAGCGCCTCTGTAGGTGGTAATGGCAACGGAGATATCACTCAACAATACATCTTAGAGCCCGCAATGAGTTGGGAAATACCTCTTTTTGGCTCACTTAAACACACAACAACGGCTGCTATTGCCGATATAGAGTATGCTAAGTGGCAGTATAGAGGAGTTAAACTCTCGCTCTCAGCACAAGTGGCTACTACCTATTTTACCCTGTTGCAGTATCGTCGAGATTTAGATATTGCTAAACAGAGCGCTCGTCTACGCCAAATGTCTGCCGTGTTGATAGATTCTCTGTTTGTAAGAGGTATGGCATCGGGTGTAAATCGTGAACAGGCATACAATTTGTTCTATACGGCTTTGGTGGATGTGCCTTTATATGAACGAGCTGTCAAACAGACACTACTCTCATTAGATGTACTGATGGGACAGACTCCAGATTCCACCTCTTATGCAACAACGGCGTATAGTCCTATTACTGATTACAAGCCCATTCACATTCCTGCAGGTGTTCCTGCCGACCTACTATATCGCCGACCCGATATTATGAGTGCATACGAACAATTAGTTACAGCCGCTGCTCAAACTAAATTAGCGCGAGTGGCTCGGTTTCCCAACTTTACGCTTACAGGCGAGGGTGGCTTGGTATCAGATGATATCAAGGAGATTTTTTCTTCTAATTCGTGGTTATGGAATTTGCTACTCTCTATGAGTCAGCCGCTCTATAAATTTGGAGCGCTTCGCAGTCAGGAACGAGCTGCTGTGGAGCGGTATAATCAAGCTCTGTATGCTTATAGGGAGAGTTTTCTTACTGCTGTAGCAGATGTTGAAGATGCGCTAATAAGTATCTCTACATACCGAGTTGAAAGTGAGAGATATCGTGAACTTATTGCCTCCAATCGACGAATTGCAGACCTTACAATGTCGCTATATCGTAATGGTCTGACAGCCTATTTGGATGTTATCGATGCAGAACGAACTCTCTATAATTCACAAATGGAATATTCAAACATTATAGCTCAGCAATATATTAATTATATCAATCTGTGTAAGGCTTTGGGAGGTGGCTATGCAGCCTATTATGAACAGCAGAGATTTGACTAATAAAATCATACATTTCGTAGTAAATCTCATCTTTATTTTGTACCTTTGTCCCCGTTATGAGGCTTTCAGAACTAAAAACGGGTCAAACTGCAACCGTACTAAAAGTGCTGGGTCACGGAGGTTTTCGTCGCCGAATTATGGAGATGGGCTTCGTGCGTGGCTCTGCCGTAACTGTCATTCTCAATGCACCACTTAGTGATCCTATTGAATATCAAATACTTGGCTACAAAATACTCCTACGCCGCAGTGAAGCGGAGATGGTCGAGGTTATTACTGAGTCTGAGGCTATTGAGCGGCTAAAAGCACAGCAACAAAGCGTTGGCACTATTGCTACCGAGTATACTGTTGAGAGTATTATCAAGGGGCGCAGCAAACATATAAACATCGCCTTAATAGGCAACCCTAACAGCGGAAAAACATCCCTATTCAATCGTATATCTGGCGCTCATGAACATGTGGGAAACTATAGCGGTGTAACTGTAGATGTTAAGACATCTCGCTGCTATTGGCGTGGCTATGAATTTCATATAACAGACCTTCCTGGCACATACGCCCTCTCTGCATACTCTCCAGAGGAGGTGGCTGTTCGTACACACCTTGCCAAAAATACGCCCGATGTTGTTCTTAATGTAGTATGCTCGTCTAATCTGGAGCGAAATCTATATCTGACCACCGAACTTATTGATATGAGCCAAAATATCGTTGTGGCTCTCAATATGTACGATGAACTTGAAGCCTCCGGAGCAACGCTCGACTACAACTTGCTTGGGGATATGATGGGCATACCAATGGTTCCTATTGTCAGCCATACAGGTAGAGGTATTGAGGAGCTACTCGACACCGTTATAGCTGTTTACGAAGGTACCGACTCGCACACAAAACATATTCATATCAATCAGGGTATTGTAGAGAAGAGTGTCGAGGTTATTAACAAAACGCTTAAGTTATCTATTGAGCAGCTGCCTAAATGCTTACCTCCGCGCTACTTTGCAATGAAGTTGCTGGAAGCCGATCGAGAGGTTATTGCTATGCTTAAAGATTTGCCCGATTTTGAAAAGTGGCAAGTTGTTGTAAAAGAGGAGCAGGAGCACTTGAGCTACGACCTTGATCCAAATGAGGATATAGAGACCATTTTTGCCAACCAAAAGTATGGTTTTATCTCTGGCGCTTTGCGTGAGACATATCATATCAGCCGCAGTGATAGCCGAGATATATCCTACTATATTGACGAGATAGTAACTCATAAAGTTTGGGGTTATCCTATCTTCTTGTTTATTATGTGGTTAATGTTCTACTGTGCCTTTTCGTTAGGACAGTACCCACAACATTGGCTTGAAATGGCGATAGCCCTCTTTAGAGATGCGGTGAGTTATCTTCTACCTGACGGTATACTAAAGGATCTTGTTGTCGACGGTATTATAGGCGGAGTAGGCAGCGTTATGGTCTTTTTGCCCAACATTATGATATTGTACCTTTTCATTGCCTTTATGGAGGATTCAGGATATTTGGCAAGAGCGGCATTTATAATGGATAAAGTTATGCATAAGATAGGCTTGCATGGCAAGTCATTTATCCCTTTGGTTATGGGCTTTGGATGCAATGTTCCGGCAGTATTGGCTACACGCACCATCGAGAGTGTTAGTTCCAGACTCATTACAGCATTTATTATTCCATTTATCTCATGTAGCGCACGCTTGCCGGTATATATTTTGCTGCTTGGCACCTTCTTTGGAGCAAAAGCGGGTACAATTCTATTTGGACTCTACATTATAGGCATAGCGGTAGCAATAGCTACTTCACTTCTTATGCGTCGCGTAAAATTTACAGTCGATGAGACTCCATTTGTTATGGAACTGCCTCCATATAGAGTACCGACACTAAACGCTATATTTTCACATATGTGGGAGAAGTGCACACAATATCTGCGTAAGATGGGTGGACTTATATTGGTTGCCTCCGTCATTATGTGGGCATTGAGCTATTTTCCATTGGAGCGCCAGAATATGCAATCGAGTGATGCTCAGTATTACGAAAATTCATATATCGGGCGTATCGGTAAGACTTGTGAACCGCTATTCAAGCCGCTTGGTATGAATTGGAAAACCAGCATTGCAGTTATGTCAGGAATTGCAGCTAAAGAGATTATGGTTAGCACCATAGGTGTTCTCTATTCTGATGTTGACAGTGAGCAGATGACAGAGGTTGAGAGTGCTAAAACGCTCCATAACCGTCTACTTGAGAGTGGCGATTTTACAACAGGCTCCGTATTGGCACTAATGATATTTACTTTACTCTACTTCCCATGCCTTGCCACACTCTCTGCTATTGCATCTGAGTACGGTAAACGCTGGGCTTTAGCAAGTGCAATATACTCTACAGCTGTAGCTTGGCTTTTAGCCTTTGTCGTATATCAAATATCATTACTGCTATGATTCAAACTATTATAACTATACTCGTCATTGTAGTTTCGGCTGTAATATTCGTGCGCTATATATGGTTAGAGGTCTCCAATCCATGCCGCAGGTGCAATAAAAAGTGTGATAAACGAGGTAAGAAATGAAGAAAGTTGCAATAATAGGTACTAAGGGTATCCCGGCAGACTACGGTGGTTTTGAAACCCTTGCACAGTGTCTTACAGATGACAAGAGTGTTGAGTACACCGTTTTTTGTAGTTCCAAAGATTTGTCCGTAAAGCTCAGTGAATATAACGGAGCTAAATTGCGTTATATTCCTCTGCGTGCAAACGGTTTCCAAAGCATACCTTATGATATTTGCTCCCTTATATGCGCACTTAAAGGCTATGATGTTGTTCTTGTTTTGGGTGTCTCTGGAGCCATTTTTCTCCCCATATTTAGATTGCTCTCTAAAAGCCGCGTTGTTGTAAATATTGACGGTCTTGAACATCGTAGAGATAAGTGGAATACACTTACAAGGCTCTTTTTGAAGTTCTCGGAGCGCCTTGCCGTATATAATTCAGACTGCGTTGTCGCCGACAATAAGGGTATTGCAGATTATGTTGTATCAGAGTATGGCATCACACCTCAAACAATAGCTTACGGCGGCGATCATGCCATCAGAAGTGTTAGTGAAGATAATATAAATAAAACCCTTGATGACTACAAAGTTAAGCGCAATGGTTTTTCGCTATCAATATGTCGTATAGAGCCTGAAAACAATTGTCACATAACCCTTCAGGCAGCAGCTATTACAGGCGAGAGGTTGCTATTTATTGGAAACTG
Organism: Alistipes sp.; assembly: GCA_045592005.1. Lineage (GTDB taxonomy): Bacteria > Bacteroidota > Bacteroidia > Bacteroidales > Rikenellaceae > Alistipes. The sequence goes on from JAZNTY010000135.1 coordinate 11,841, forward strand.
GAACAGGAGCGAGTATGGTCAAAATTTGCGAGCAAAATATTCACAATATCCGAATATAACCCTTGCCGATCCTGTTTATAATCTCGACACCCTCTATGCTCTTAGAGTCTCAGCTGCCAGATATATACATGGTCATAGTGCGGGAGGTACTAACCCCTCGCTGGTGGAGGCGATGTTTTTTGGCTGTCAAATCTTCGCTTACGATGTTGTCTACAATCGCGAGACTACAGCAAATATGGCTGAATATTTTACAGATGTACCTTCGCTTGCTACCCTACTTAATAGTGAGCCAAAACCAGCTCCTCAACTCTATAAAATCGCCCAAAGTCGCTATTGTTGGGATACTATTCGCTCGCTTTACAAACATCTGTTTTGAAATCTCAAATAGTTGCATTATCTTTGCAGCTGATTGATTACAATCATCACAATTATAACCCTAAAGGGGGTGACCGGTTTTGACAGCAGGTAGAATTTGATTGTAAGCACGCCGAGCATTGTGTGGGGTCTCGTAAATCGCAACACTCAAACTACAAATGGCAATAATAGCTATGCACTCGCTGCTTAATTTTCCAGGAAAATTAGCTTAATTGATGCACACAAGGTTTGCGTCAACGAGTATCCCGAGCACTTGTCCTGCTCTCTGATAAGTTGTTCACATGGGGTATCATCAATGGAGGGATAGTGCGATATGTGTCTCGGTTATCGTGCGAAATTTAGAGACTGGGGATAGGATTTTGGCTGTTGTCTGCCGAGTTCTATCAGAAGGATTAAACGACAACTAAGCGTGTAGAAAGCTCTTGGGTTCCTTGTTTGGACGCGAGTTCGACTCTCGCCACCTCCACTGCAAAAAAAAGACGGATTTCCCGTCTTTTTTTGTTTCGGCGGCTCGGTAAAAATTATTATTTGGTTCTATAAAATAGTATCTTTGTTAAAAGTTTTGTATATTTGCATACAAAACCAAATTACTAACCCCTAAAACAGATTTATATGGATAATAAAGTTATTTCCAGCCTTGGTGTACTATTTGAGCAGATGGTTGAAAATTATCAAACGCCAAATATGACATGGAAGAATATTGACCTATCTAAACAAGCCTTTGAGATGATGAAATCTCTGCCCGACATCGTACAAGGCGAGTTTGAGAGCCCTGCTGAAAAAGCCTCCATTTTAGGCAATATGTTAGCATGTATGGATGAATATTCCACACCACGACTATGCATAGAAATACGCCAATATATGCAAGCTCTTAATGCTGAGGATGAGGATAATAACGAAGCATTAGAGCAGCTACACGATTTCATTAACCCGACTATCTCAGTGGAAGAGTACTGTCGCAAGTACAGCAAATTCCTAAAATTCGATCCTGTGGAGCGTACAGAAGCGTGGGAGAGGGTGATTTACGAGGTTGAGTCCGAATGTGCAAAGTTACTTAAAGATGAGATACAGGGCATGGGCTTTTGTTTCTCGTATTGGAGTACTAAAAGGTCCGTACTGGAGAAATATGGCATAAGTTGGAAAACACCTTCACAAATGAACCCAAAAGTGATGTTTGATTAAATAGTACAGTTATGACGAACAAGAAAACCATTTACAATCGTCTGGTAGATATGATTGTAGAGGTGGCAAATATACACTCACAGACTCAGCGTTCTGTATACCACGAAACCACCGAGCAAGAACAACAAATTTTAGACACCATCAATACTCTAATTGCCGGTGGAATGGTAGAACTCTACCCTCTTAAGGCTTTGCTTACAGCATCTAATAATTGGTCCACATTTCTCATTGTTCGCATTGGCTTCTTTCAGGATATTTTATTAGAGGGCATTGAACAGGGTTGCTTAGAACCAGAAAATTCTCTTGCTTGGGAGTGGTTAGAAGTTGCGGCACAGAATAATGATCCAACCGATTTCATGTACGACACCGAGCGCTACTATGATATTTTGGCTACGGCAGCAGAAGAGGGAAATAGTATTGCGTTAGATATCATGAATACCATTTGGGAGCCTGAGAACATTATAGAAGAAGATTAGCCTTCTAAATTTGGCATTCTTGTCTATTTTACCTATCTTTGAGGGCTAAAATAGAGTTATATGTCTGATGTAAAAAAGAGTGTAGTTCAACTTCGTGGCGTTGCTATATATCACAGCACAAAACCATACACAGAACTTAACGAGAATAATTACCTCACCGAAGGCGAAAGGATAATTGAAGGGGTTAATTTGACAGTTGCTTCCGGGGAGTTAGTCTACCTTATTGGTCGAGTGGGCAGTGGCAAAAGCTCTCTGCTCAAGGCGTTATATGGCGAAATTCCCCTCTTTGAGGGCGAGGGTTCTGTAGCCGAGTTTGATTTGCGCACCCTTAAGCGAAAACACCTACCCTGCCTAAGACGCAAGTTAGGCATTGTATTTCAAGACTTACAAGTACTATCAGACTGCAATGTATTTGAAAATTTAGCATTTGTCCTTCGCGCTACCGATTGGCAGGATGAGGAGGATATCAATTGCCGTATTGACGAAGTTTTACAAAAGGTGGGTCTTGAAAATTGTAAGCATAAGATGCCATTTGATATGTCAGGTGGCGAATGTCAGCGTCTAATGATTGCCCGTGCTCTACTCAACTCGCCACAGCTAATACTCGCTGATGAGCCTACCGGCAATTTAGATCCGATTACAGCGGAGAGCATTATGTCTCTATTTCACAAAATTGCAAAATCGGGCACGGCTGTTATAATATCGACTCATAATACTACTTTGGTCGAGAGTTTTCCGGCTCGCACATTGCTCTTTTCAAAAAAAACGATACAAGAGGTTGATTTTAGCGTTCTTGACACCGACTAAATCATAGATTTAGATTTGGAAATTTAGAATAAAAACATTACCTTTGTACGATTTTAGGATTAGGATTTTTCAAAAAGAAAAGAAACGATTAAACTACTTATATGAGTACCGAACAAGAAAATGTAAAAAGAGTCGGCGAAGAAGACTATTCTGCGTCGAACATCCAAGTACTTGAGGGTCTTGAGGCTGTTCGTAAGCGCCCTGCAATGTATATTGGCGATATAGGCGAGAAGGGTTTGCACCACTTGGTGTATGAGGTTGTTGATAACTCTATCGACGAGGCTCTTGCGGGTCATTGTAATGACATCTATGTGACCATCAATGAAGATAACTCCATTAC